>JAYUTY010000509.1:0-8824 GCA_043754875.1 Gemmatimonadota bacterium | reverse complement strand
TGTACTCGTACGAGTTGCCGCCCACGCCCGTGCTGAGCGACAGCGTTGGCGTGTACGCGGAGCGGGCGACGGACACGTTGAGGTTGGCCGAGCGCTCGCGGGCCCGGAGCGCCACGATCGCCGGGTTCTGGCGTCGCGCGTCGTCGAGCAGCGCAGCGAGCTCGAACGTCGGGCTGCCGATCGGGAAGTCGGTGGTGAGCCGGGCATCCTCGGGCTGCGGGACGCCCATCTGCTGGTAGAGCCGCAGCTTCTCGATCTCCACGTTGTTGCGCTCGCGGAGCAGGGCGACCTGCGCCTGGCCGAGCGCCACCTCCGCGCGGCGGACGTCGAGCGACGTGCCCGATCCGACGGCGACCTTCGCCTTGGCGAGCTCGAGCTGACCAGCTGCCGTCTTGACGAGCGTATCCTGGAGCGCCGAGCGCGCCTGCGCCTGCAGGACGCTGAGGTACTGCTGCGTCACGGCGGCCCGGAGCTGCTCGGCCGATCCCGTGATGTCGGCGTCCACCGCCTCCCGATTGGCGATGGCCGCCTTGGGGGTGAGGAAGGTGGCGCTGTTGACGCGGTAGTTCAGGCTCACGCCGTAGTTCGACTGGAGCGTCGCGGAGCTGTTGCTGAACGACTGGCCGCTGAAGACCTGCTGGCCGGCCTGCTGGTAGCGGCTGCCGAACGAGGCGTCCGCCGACGGAAGCAACGCACCACGCGCGCTGCGGACGGCGGCATCGGCCGAGCGGCGATTGTTCGCCTGCGAGAGATAGACCGGATTGTTTCGGCGGGCGAGCAGGATCGCTTCGTCCAGCGAGAGCGTGGCGCCTGGGGAAGCCGGGGTGCTCTGTGCTCCAACCATCGGAGCGGCGGCCGCGGCGAGCGCCAGCGCGAAGACCAGATTGCGCATCGGGAGGGGTGTCCTGTGAGTGGGTCGCTGTGCCGTACGGGCGGTCCCGACGGGAGTTTCACCCGCCGGGACGCCCTGTGGGCTCAGGCGTCGCGCATGGCGGCGAATGCCTTGCCCATGTAGACGAACATCTCCGGAGTCGGTACCTCACCGAGCTGGTGCTGCAGTGTCGGTCCCTCCTTCTCGTACATCGTGCGCACGGCGTTCGCGATGGCCGGGTCGCCGGCGGTGAACTCGTGCACCAGCCCTTTCCAGGTGCGGGCGATCGCGAGGATCTCGGGCGACGTCGGGTCGACGCCTGCCGCCATCGCGTCGCGGACGCGCGGGATGATGTCGTTCCATGTGGCGCGCACCGCCTGCGCGCGCTCGTCGCCGACCGTCTCGCGGCGCTCCTTGAGAACGGCCAGCTGCTCGGGAGTGAAATAGGATTCCATCGTCGTCATCTCCATTAGGATGCGGCAGAGGTCCTCCAGCGAGGCGTCCTCCGCCAGGTCGAGGTGTCGGCCGAGCTCGGTGAGACGCTCGGCGAGGCGAGTACGCAGCTCGATGTCCGCGCGGACGCGAGCGAGCTGCATGTCGATCAGCTGGCGAGGTGCGGTCGCTGCTCCGTCGAGCAGGCGCTTCACCTCGTCCAGCGACAACCCCATCAGGCGCAGTGACTGGATCTGCTGCAGCCGGGCGACGTCGGCACGGTCGTACAGCCGGTGACCGGCTGGCGTCCGTGCGGACGGTCGAAGCAGGTCGATCTCGTCGTAGTGGTGCAGAGCGCGGATCGAGAGCCCCGTCTGGCTCGCGAGCTCCCCGATCTTCAATGGCGTGGATGCCATCTCTTGCTCCTGGACTGATGGGTCGTGCCGGTGCTGCGATGTGGCCACGACGGCATCCTACGGCCTCACGTAGCGTGAGGAGCAAGGGGGAGGGGAAAACTCGGTGCGCGCCCCGCCGGAGTGGCTGCGGTGGGCGCGCCTCAGCTCACTCGAGATCGTCGTCCGGCAGCGGCGCGATGAAGACGTGCTCTCGCACCTTTTCCCGGATGTGGGCGTAGATGGCCTTTCCCTTCTCGGCCGTCGCGAGGGTTGGACGGCCGATCGACCCAGAGCTGCCGCTCGGGATGCGCAGCCAGCCTCGGCGGTATCGCCGGAGCTCGTCGCGCGACATCATGTAGTCTTCCGCGAGATCCATCCGGACGAGGTCGGGCGCGATGTAGAGGAGCAGGGAGGTGTCCACCTCGTCGCCGTGCATCGGCTCGGCCTGGCCCTCGAGCAGATCGTTGAAGTCCACGGCGAAGATGTCCACCACGCGGACGCGGGCCGCCTTCGTGATGACGGTGGCGAGCGCCTCCTGATGCGGATCATGCTCGTGCGCCGTGAGTAGAATGAATTCCTTCACCCCGGTCGATTCCCACGTGTCGAGCAGGTCGTTGAGCATCCGGTGCAGCGTCTTCTTGCGGAGCGATCCGTTGCCGGCGAAGCCGCGCTCGGTGTCGACGTTGACGCCGTACTCCACGGTCGGGGCACGCAGCAGGTCGAACTCCGCCGACAGGTCGTCGGATAGCCGCTCGACGATGATCGTGTCGGCGCCGAGGGGAAGATGACGCCCATGCTGCTCGCAGGTGCCGACGGGGATGATGAGCCGTGGATCGCGGGCCAGCACGTGAGCGATCTCTTCGGGACGCATCTCCTTGATGCGGCGCGGAGCGGCGGGCGCGACGACGGAGTCAGTCATTCTTCGTGAGACGGTGATGCGGTCGCTTCCGCCCGGTCGGGTGCGGTCGCTGCTGGCGCTCGCCGCGATGGCGGTCGCGCTGCTCGCGGCGAGCGCGTGGCTCGCCGAGCCTCAGATAGGTTATCTCGCGGCGGGTATCCTCGCCACGGGCGCGTCGGTGGCCGTGCTCGCGCGCGCCGGTGGCGGAAACCGCACGCCGCTGTGGGTAGTGGTGCTCGCCCTGCTGGGTGTGGCTGCGGCGGCGGGACGGGCGGAGTGGCGGCTCGACCAGTTCGCCCACTCGCCCACTCGGGTGGCCGCTGCGCAGGCGCTGATTCAACAGGAGCAGCTCGCGCGGGCAGTGCACGACGAGCTGGCGTTACTTCGCCGCGTGTCGCAGGAGGCCGGAGCGGTGACGCGGGCGCCAGCCGAGGCGGTGCGCACGTTGAGCCGCCTGGTCGGGGACGAGGAGCATCGCGCCGTGATGGTGCTACGGGGCGACACGCTGCAGGTCTGGGCGGGCAAGCTGCACGCGGACCCGGCCATGCTCACGGCGCCGAGCGGTGTCGTCGCCACCCCGTTCGGACTGACGCTGTACGTCACGGGCGACAGCGCGGGCGTGCGAACGATCGCCACGTCGCTCCTGTTTGCGGCGCCCCCGGCTGATCGGCTCACGCGTGGGCTCGCGCAGCGGCTCGGCGGAGACGACATCGTGGAGGGGTTCGCGTTCGGGCCGCCGAGTGACACGGTGCACAAGGGCGAGCTCCGCGTGGATGATGGAAAGCGCCCGCTGTTCACGGCGCGCGCGATCGTGCCGGGCGCGGAGGAGGTGCGATTCCGTCTGCTGGAGCGGGCGCGGGTGCGTGTCGGCCTGCTGCTGCTGGTCGCGATGCTCGCCTTCCTCGTCGCGCTCGCGCGTCGGGAAGTGGGGCTGCCCGCCGTGCTCGTGGGTGCCCTGGTGCTGCTCCGATGCATTGCCATCGTGCCACTGAGCGAGTTCTCCACGCGGTCACGCTCGTTCGACGCCTCGATCTACTTTCTGTCCAGCGGACGCGCCTTCACCTCCAACGCGGCGGCGCTGGCGCTCACGGCCGGCACCGTGCTGCTGCTGGTGCTGCTCGTCGTGCGCCGCTTCGGCAGCCGGCTCTCGCGACCCATCGCGATCGCGATCAGCGCCGCGACGATCGGAATCGGGCCCTACGTTGTCGGTGGGCTCGCGCACGGGATCGCGCCGCCGGCGGAAGGAGCGGGTGGCTCGCTCTGGCTGATCTGGTCGATCCCACTGTGTCTCGCGGCCACGACGCTGCTCGTGCTCGCGGCGTGGGCGGGGCGGGTGGCGCTGAGCGGGCGGCGCGGTGTCCCGGCGTGGAGCGGGCCAGCCGTGGCGGTGGCCGCCGCGCTGCTCGCGCCGCTGGTCTGGCAGGCGCCGGGCCAGTGGCCGCAGTGGTATGGGCTGCTGTGGGCGGTGGCGGTGGCGGGGGTAGTGCTCTCCCGACCGTCGCGCCGGGCGTTGCTGACGGCATCGTCGGTGGCGGCGCTCGCGGCGACGACGGTGGTGTGGGCCAACGCCTCGCGGGGCCGGGTGGATCTCGCCGAGCGCGACGTGCGAGGGCTCTCCGGCCCCGATGGTTACGGGGAGGGACTCGCGCTGCGACTCGCCGCGTCCATGGAAGGTGAGGAGCTGCCGCGCACGCCCCAGGCATTGCTGGAGCGATTCATCACCTCGGACCTCTCCGCGTCGGGTTACCCGGTGGCACTCGTCTCCTGGGAGGAGCTCCAGCCGGTGGCGACGTTCGGCGCCGTGCCGTTCGATGTGGCCTTCGACACGGCGGGCACAGTGGCTGCCGAGGCGCAGCGTGTGCACGCGCGCCAGATCGCGACGACGCGGGCCGGCGTGTACGGCGTGCGGGTGATCGCCGTCCCGATGCGAGGTGGGGCAGTGACGATCCTCCTCGCACCGCGCACCCGTCTCATCGGGGCGGGTGCGTACTCGCGGTGGTACGGCATCGCCGCTTCCGCAGGTGACGAGCCGCCGTACACGGTGCAGGTGGTGGCGGAGTCGACTGCGACTCGGCCGGCGATCCGCTGGCGGCGCGAGGGGACGGAGCTGCACGGCGACTGGCCTGTGCGCGGCCCATCCGGGCCGGCCAGGGCGCACGTGGAGGTGGACCTGCGCGGGCTCGATTCGCTGGCGCCGCGCGGCGGGCTGCTGGCGCTCGTGGACATGCTCGCGGTCGCGGTGGTGTGGATGATCGCGGCGATCGCCGATGGACGCGTAGGCCGCTGGCTCCGCATGCGGCGGCGACGCGCGCGCAGCTATCGCACCCGGCTCTCGTTCGCGCTGTTCGTCTTCTTTCTCGTGCCCGCGGCGGCGTTTGCCGTCTGGAGCTGGCAACAGCTGTTCGACGACGCACAGGCGTCGCGCCGCCTCCTGGTGACCGAGACGATGCGCGCCGTCGCTGGTGATCCGAGCCGTCCGGACTGGCTCGTGGGCGAAGCGCGTCGGCTGGAGACCAAGCTGCTCGTCTATCGGGCCGGCGTGCTCAGCGCGTCGAGCGATTCCCTGTTCGCCGACTTCCTGCCCATGGGGAGGCTGCTGCGTCCAGACGTCGCGCTCGCGCTCAACGTGTCCGAGGAAGTCAGTGTCACGCGCTCGGAGTCGCTCGAAGGTGAGGGAGGGATGTTCGGCTATCGTGTCCTGCCGGCGACGACCGGCTCACTCGTGCTCGCCGCGCCGGCGCGCGTGAACGATCTGACGCTCGATCGCCGGCGCCGGGATCTCGGCGTCCTGGTCCTGTTCGCGACGGCGCTCGGCGCCGCGGCGGCGCTGTGGCTCAGCGCCGCGGCGGCGCGGCAGCTCGCGCGTCCCATCGGAGCGCTGCGGAGCGCGGCGCGTGCGGTCGCGCGCGGAGAGCGGGAGCTGCCGCTCGATGGCGACGAGGCGAGCGAGTTCCTCCCGGTGTTCACGGCCTTTCGCGCGATGGCCGCGGATCTGGGTGAGAGTCGAGCGGCGCTGGTCGAGTCGCAGCGCCGTACCGACGCGGTGCTCCGCACGGTCGCCAGCGGCGTTGTGGCTGTGGACGACGCCGGGCGCGTGATCCTCGCCAATCCGCGCGCCGAGCAGCTGCTTGGCGGCCGGCCCGCGCCGGGCGACGACATCGCAGGGCTCGCTGTGCCGGCGATCGCGTCGCGCGTCGCGCGCTTCCTGCAGCGTGGCGACAGCGCGGACGGCTTCGAGCTCGAGCGCGACGGGCGCACGCTGCGCGGGCAGCTGACGCGTCTCGTGCGCGGCGGCGCGGTGCTGACGCTGGACGATGTGACCGAGCTCGCGCGCGCCCAGCGTGTTCTCGCGTGGGGAGAGATGGCGCGACAGATCGCGCACGAGATCAAGAACCCGCTCACCCCGATCCGGCTGGGCGTGCAGCACCTGCGTCGCGCGTACGGGCGCGACAACTACGAGCAGGTGCTCGATCAGAACGTGTCGCGCATCCTGGGCGAGATCGATCGCCTCGACGAGATCGCGCGCGCCTTCAGTCGCTATGGCAGCGCGCCGGAGCAACGCGCGTCGGCCGTGTCCACCGACGTCGCGACGATCGTGCAAGACGTAGTGGCGCTGGAAACGCTCGGTGAGGGGGGCGTCCGGTGGCGCTGCGACGTGGCGGGCAATCTGCCGCCCGCCCTCGCCCGTGACGAGGAGCTCCGCGAGGTGCTCCTCAACCTGTTCGAGAACGCGCGCCTCGCTGACGCGACCGATGTCTGCGCGAGCGTGCGGCGCGCATCCGGTTCAACCAGCGCGACTGGTGAGTTCGTCGAGATCGCGGTGAAGGACAACGGAACGGGCATCGCCGCCGACGTGCTGCCGCGGATCTTCGAGCCGCACTTCTCCACGCGCACGAGTGGCAGCGGACTCGGACTCGCGATCACGCGTCGGCTCGTCGAGAGCTGGGGCGGCGAGGTGGCGATCGAGAGCGAGCTGGGAACCGGCACGACAGTGCGCGTGCTGCTGCGCACGGGCTGAGAGTGCCCTGAGAGCGAGCTGACCCTCTACGCTACTCGGTGTGGCCCTCGTGCGTGCCGCCAGCGTTTCGCATGCGCACGGACTTGATGTTCGTGAACGCGCGGAGCCCGACGTCCGACAGCTCGCGACCGTAGCCGGACGACTTCACGCCGCCGAAGGGGAAGCGCGGGTCGGACACCGTCATGTCGTTCACGGTGACACTGCCCGCGTCGAGCTCGCGCGCGAACCGCTCCTGCTCGGCTGGGTCGCGTGTCCATGCGCTCGCGGCCAACCCGAAGCGGGTGTCGTTGGCGATGCGGATCGCGTCGGTCGTGTCTCGCGCCACGAAGACGCAGCCCACGGGACCGAACAGCTCCTCCGAGTACGCGGGTGAATCCACAGGGATGTCTGTCAGCACCGTGGCGGGAAAGTACGCCGACTGTGCATCGTCGCGCTTCCCACCGCAGCGCGCGATCGCACCGAGCCGCACCGAGGCCGCGACCTGCTCTTCGAGCTCGCCGGCGAGGCGCGCCGACGCGAGGGGGCCGAGCTGGGTGGCAGCGTCGATCGGGTCACCGACGACGAGCGCCTGCATCCCCGCGACGAAGCCGTCGATGAACTGCTCGGCGATGTCGCGATGCACGATGAAGCGCTTGGCCGCGATGCAGCTCTGCCCGTTGTTGATCGTACGCGCCTTGACGGCGGTCTCGATGGCGCGCGGCACATCGGCGCTCGGCATCACGATGAATGGATCGCTGCCGCCGAGCTCCAGCACGCTGGGCTTGAGGTGCTCGGCCGCAGCGCGCGCGACGCTTCGCCCGGCGCCCTCGCTCCCCGTGATCGTGACAGCCGCGACCCGTGGGTCGGCGATGATTCCCTCGACCGCGCCGCTCCCGACCATGAGCGTCTGGAAGACGCCGTCAGGTGCACCGGCCCGCCGAACCAGCGACTCCAGCTCGAGCGCGCACTGCGGCACGTTCGACGCATGCTTGAGCAGCCCCACGTTGCCCGCCACGAGCGCCGGCGCGACGAATCGGATGACCTGCCAGAATGGGAAGTTCCAGGGCATCACGGCGAGCACCACACCGAGCGGCTCATACGTGACGAACGACCGGTGCTCAGGATCATCCACCGGCTGGTCGCGCACGAAGGCCGGTCCGTGCTCGGCGTAGAAACGACAGGCGAGCGCGCACTTCGCGGCCTCCTCGACGGCGGCGCGGATGGGCTTGCCCATCTCGAGCGTCATGATGCGGCCCAGGCGCTCCTTCTCGCTTTCGAGCAGGTCAGCGAGTCGTGCGACGACGGCGACGCGCTCCTCGACGGCAGTGAATCGCCAGCGTGGCACCGCGTCGGCGGCGCGGGCGAGACGCGCCTCGAGCTCGGCTGCGGTGAGCTCGGAGAACTCGGCGAGCGTTTCGCCGCTGGCAGGATTGATCGATGCGAAGGTCATGCGCTCGCTCGCATGCAGCTACCGTGCGCGGTCAGTCGCCACTGGTCGCTTCCGTGCGCCACCACGATTCGGACGGCTCGTCGGCAGCGAAGAAGCGGCGCCACCAGGGAATGCGTCGCTCGCGCTCGAGCACTGCGCCAGCGGCGATCCGCCATTCGTCCCGCATGACGCTCGCGTCCGGGAAGCGCTGATCAGGGTCGGCGGCAAGGCCACGCTGCAGCCACGCGCCGATCTCGGGGGCGAATACCCCAGCGTCGAACTGGCCAGCCAGCTCGCGCGCCAGAATGGTCTTGCTGTCGCTCTCGCCGAACGGCGGCACCCCCGTGAGGACGAACGCCGTGATCGCCGCGAGGGAGAAGCAGTCCGCCGTGGACTCCTGCGGCTCGCCCAGCAGCTGCTCGGGCGGCGAGAAGGCAGGCGTGCCCGACGCGCCGGTGGCCTCCTCGCCGGTGGGATTGGCGATGCCGAAGTCGGCCACGCGCCACCGGCGATATCGGTCGATCAGGATGTTCTCCGGCTTCAGATCGCGGTGCACGATCCCCACCGAGTGTGCCGCGGCAAGACCGCTGAGCACGGTGTCGATCTGTGGTGCGATCTCGGCCAGCGTCCTCGCTCCCGCCCGCGCCACGAGATCGGCCACCGAGCCGCCCTCCGCGAGCTCCATCGTGTACCACGCGACGTCGCCGCGGCTGTCCCAATCATAGATCGGCACGATGGCCGGGTGAGCGAGCTGCGCGGCGAGCCGCGCCTCGCGGCGGAACCGGCCGACCGCTCGCTCGTC
>JAYUTY010000508.1:0-8883 GCA_043754875.1 Gemmatimonadota bacterium | reverse complement strand
TAATGTCATGATACTGTCATTATCACGTCATCACAAGGACACATGCTCCAGAAACGTGCCTTCTCGTCGCAGGCGGCGGCGCGCTAGTGGGGCAGCAGATGCACCGTCCACACGTCGGCGGTGCGCTCGGCCAGCGTGAAGTAGAAGCGGTGTCCATCCGTCGCAAACTCGGGGCGCGCGGGTGGGCGGCGAGGGTCGTCGAAGCGCACGAGGAGACGCCAGGCGCCGCCGTCGACGGGCACTGACCACAGGCCGACCGCGCCGGTCGAATCGCTCGCGCGGACGTAGAGTGCTCGCTTCCGGGGTGCCCAGCGTGCATAGCGGGCGACGAGACCGTTCGCGGCCGGCGCGTGCACCAGCACGCGATGGCTTCCCTCGCCGCCGATCGAGCGCATGACGCTGATCTCGCCGCCGGCCGAGAAGTACGCGAGCTCACTGCCGTCGGCGGAGAAGGTGGGCCAGATGCCGCCGTGCTCCGTCACGCGCACTGGCGCGCTCCAACTGCTGTCACCCGTGCGCGCGATCTGGTAGAGGTCGGGATTCTGGTCACCGAAGCGGTGGAACCAGAGATGCTGGCCGTCGGGGGTCCAGACGGGCGAGTGCTCCTCGAGCGAGCTGCCGGCCGGCCCGACGAAGCGTGCGTTCCCACCGCTGGCCGGCACGACCGCGCCACGCCGGATGCCGGCGCGCATGCTGTAGAAGGCCAGCGACCGACCGTCGGGCGACCAGACGGGATGGAAGTCGTCCGTCGACGTGGCGGCAACGCGCTCCGGCTCGCCGCCCCCGCTCGTCCGCAGGCGGAAGATCCCCTGACGCCCGTCGCGGTCGGAGTCGAACGCGATCCACGCGCCGTCGGGCGACACGTCCATCGCCTCCACCGTCTGCGCGCCATCGGTCACCTGGATCGCGTCGGCCACTCCGACTGGTGCGTCGCTGGAAACCGGGACGGACCAGATGTTCGCGCGCTGGCGGAAGGTCGTGTAAGCGAGCGTGCGGCCGTCCGCTGACGCAGAGACGGTGTGCACGTCGAGCCCGGTGGTGAGGCGCACGGGCTGGCCGGTGGGATGTCCGCGGCCGTCGAGCGCCTGGGCGTAGACGTCGCGCGCACCGTCGCGGTTGGAGACGTACACGAGTCGGCGACTGTTGCCCAGCCACTCCGGGCTGGTGGAGAGAAACTCGGGTTCCGTGAGCAGCGTGGCCTCACCGCTCGCCACCGAGACGACGTAGACCAGTCCCGGCGCGATGTTGCCGATGCTCGGCGCGGCGAAGCGCATCGCGCCCACCGCGCCGTAGACGAAGGGAATGTTGTTCGACGCGACAGCGAGGTAGCGTCCGTCGGGCGACCAGGCGAGCGAGTGTGCATTCTGCACCGCGCCGACGCGGCGCGTGGGGCCGCCATCCACGGCGCGCACGAGGATCACGCCCTCGTCCGCCCACGCGATCTCCCGTCCGTCGGGCGACCACGCGGGATAGGCGGCCCGGTGCGCAGAATCGGCCGGGGCGTCGACGACGGCACGCGCGGCGCCGCCGAGCGACGGCACCATCCAGATGCCGCGGTTGGCCTGGAAGAGGATCCGTGTGCCGTCGGGCGACCAGCGCGGACGCCGGTGATCGCCCGCGACGTTTGCCGAGACGGGGATCGGGCGTCCGCCGTCGAGCTGCCGCACGAAGAGGCGCATCGAGCCCTCGGTGCCGCCGGCGTAGGCGATCATGCGGCCGTCGGGCGAGATGGTCGGGTCGAGCTCGAGCGTCTCCTCGAAGGTGACGCGCGTCGTCCGTCCGACGCGAAGTTGCGCGACGTCGCCGAGCGGATTGCGTGCGCTCATCCCCGCGATCCCGAGCACGACGAGCACGACGAGCACGACGAGCACGACGAGCACGACAGAGGCCGCGATCGCGCCGAGCAGCGGCCGGCGGTGGCGCGGTGACGCAATCGCTGGAACTGGAATTGGCGCGGGTGCGATCGACTCGATGACCATCTCGCGCGACGGCTCGCTTGCCGGCTCCTCCACCACGAGCCTCGGCGGGGCGGGAATCGCCGGCGCCGCCCGGAGCGCCGCTGCCAGCTCGAGCACGGCGCGGTCCGGCGGCAGCTCCAGCTCCTGCGAGACGAGCGCCTCGTAGATGTGCGCGTGCACCAGCGCGCCCGCGCGGTCGCCGGTCGCCTCCAGCGCGCGCATGAGCCGCACGGCGACCGCCGCGTTGAGCGGATCGAGCGTGACGAGCGTGCGCCAGTAGCCCACTGCCTCCGCGTGCACGCCCTCCCGCTCCGCCGCGGCGGCGAGCCGCTCGAGCGCGCGGGCATGCTCGTGGCCGATCGCCGAGCGCTCGTCGTCCGCCCAGCGCTCGAAGTCGGCGGCCCCCACGAGGTGGAAGCCCTGCAGGAATGGGCCGCCGTAGCCGGCCACCGCCTCCGCCAGCCGCCCCCGCTTGAGGTGGAGCGTGAAGTCGCCGATGTCGCTCGCGATCAGCGCCGGCTCCAGCCGCATCTCCCGCGAGCCGACGATCGCCCCCTCGGTGCCCAGATCACGGCGCAGTGCATAGACCGCCTGCGTCAGTGCGCGCCGAGCCCGCTCCTCATCGTCGTCGGGCCAGAACAACGAGAGCAGGCGCTCCCGCGTGACCCCCCGGTCGCCGGCACGCGCGAGCACGGCGAGGAGCGCTAGGCGTCGGGGCTGGAGCGCGGCTCCGGCGAGCTCCCGGTCGGGATGCGCCACCGACAGTCCGCCCAACGTGATGATTCGGAGCATCGAGTGGGCAGGGAGTTCCGCGTCACGGCCGGACGCGCGGGGTGGGGGGCGCACCATCATAGCACAGTTCGCACGTCGAGCGCTCATCCGGTTGACTGCCGCGGATGAATGCGTCGTTCGTCAGCCGGAGCCGGGTGGATCGAATCGCCCGTCGGGCTCCAGGGCGTCGAGCACATTCCTGACGGCGTCGAAGGCGGTGGGGGCCAGGACGTAGTAGGCCCACCGTCCCTCGCGACTCACGGTCACGAGGCCGGCCGCGCGCAGCGTGCGCAGGTGATGCGAGACGAGCGACTGCCCGAGCTGCGTGGCGTCGGTCAGGTCAGCCACGCACTGCTCACCCTCGGCCAGCGCGTCCAGGATCCGCAGCCGGGTCTCGTCGCCGAGGGCACGAAAGCGGAGCGCGGCCACCGCACGCGCATGGGGAGTGGAGAGGGGCATCCGGAAATGTATCAATTTTTATTCATACGACAAGAGCCGGCGCATGGAAGCGTCGGCTCTGGCTGCTGCCCTCCTGATCGTGCCGGCCTACGGTCGCGTGTCGGACGAGGTGTCGGCCGAGCCGCCCTTGCCACCGTAGCCGCTGCGGTGCTCGGTCTGGTGATCGTCCGGGAGCACACGTCCCTGCGAGGCCTCGTTGCCCACCCCGGTCACGCGCTCAGGGCGCTGGCTGGGCGAATCGGAGTGCTGGGCTGGCGTCGCCGACTGCGGCTGGTGCGGCGTCGTGGCAGGCGACCCCTGGTCGGGCGCGCCCACCCGGGTGCCCTGCCCGTCACCCAAGCCTGTCTCGGCGTTGCGCGAGGCCGTCGTGTCGCTCTTCTGGTCGTTGCGGTCCATCATCCCCCCGGGGTAGTGGCGCGCTGAGGCGCGCGCCTGCACTCGCCAGGGGCAACGCACATGCCACATCACGTTCCGTTGTGCTCCGGCGTTGTGCAAGTCACGACGGCGCCAGCGTCTCCCGACGTGGTGAGCGAAGCGGCGAGGTCGCGCCCCTGTGGCTCAGCACCGCCGTGTGCGATGTTCTTCGGCATCATGGTGCCACCAGAACGATTGACCGCGCTGTTCACGACCTACCACGCGATGCTGGTTCGCTTTCTCACGCGCCAGCTCGGGGACGCGGATTGGGCGGAAGAGATCGCGCAGGAGACATTCGTGCGCGCCATGCGGCAGGAGACGATCGCCAGCGAGCGCTCGTGGCTGTTCGCGGTGGCGATGAATCTCCTTCGCGACGAGGCGCGCCGCGACGCCAGACACCGCAAGCGGCTGGAGCTGCTGCGGGAGGAGACACGCACCGAGGGGATCGTGCAGCCCGGGCTCACGAGCATGGAGCGGGACGACGCCCAGGCGCTCGCCCGGCAGGCGCTGGACGCACTGGCCGCGCGCGATCGTGACGCGCTGCTCATGCGGGAAGAGGGGCTCGACTACGGCGAGATCGCCGCGGCGCTCGAGCTGTCGGTGGGCTCGGTGGGCACGACGCTCTCGCGAGCACGCCGCCGGCTCATGGAGGCATACGAATCACTGCAGCACTCGGCCGGCGCAGGAGGCGGGCGATGACGGAATCGACGATCGACGATGGGACGTGGAGCAGCGGGGACGGACATCCCGACGAGGGGACGCTGCACGCCTGGCTCGACGGTGCGCTCACACCGGCCGAGGGGTTGGCGCTGGAGACGCACGTCGCCGGGTGCGAGGCGTGCCAGGCGCGCGTCGCCGAGGCGCGCGGGCTGATCGCCGGGGCGTCGCGGGTCGTGCGCGCGCTCGATCCGCTGACGGCGACTGGGATCGCGCCCGCGATGACGCCCGCGATGACGCCCGCGATGACGCCGACCGCCGGTGGCTCGATGTGGCGCCTGATGCGCGTCACGCCGACCCGGGCGGCGATCGCGGCCTCGCTGATCGTGGCGCTCGGGATCACCCTGACGCGGGATCGCGTCGCCGTCCCGAAGCTCGAGACGGCCAGTCGTGGCAGCGCGATGCCAGCTGCATCGTCGCCAGCAGCCGCTCCCATGTCCGGCCGGCCCTCGTCACTGGCCGTTGATTCAGTCGCCGCCATTGTGTCTGAAGCCGCGCCCGCCATCGCCTCCAACACCGCTGCACCAAAGGCTGCCACGAACGCCGCCGGGATGTCCGCGTCGCTCCCTCGGTCGGACTCGCAGCTGGTGGCCGCCGCGTCGCCCAGCGCGCCCGACAGCACGCTCCACAAGGCGATCGCGCGCCGGATCGCGGCCGACCAGCCGCCGCGCACCATCGAGGCGTCCCCTGTCGCCTCAGCGCCCATGCCGACGACAGTGCCATCGCGGGGCAGCGAGCCTGGCCAGGTGGCCGACGCATCGGCCGGATCGCGCGTCGCTTCCGGCCGCGTCGCTGCGCGGGCAGCGGCGGAGAGCGCCGCGCCGCCGGCCGACAGGGCGCGCACCTCCGGGCTGAGCTTGGCCAGGCGTGCCGCCGCGACCTGCTACCGTCTGGAGCGCGCCTCTCCACCGGGAACGCCCTGGTCGGGCGGCCCGCTTCCCATGACGATCACCCTCACCGAAATCCCGACCGAGGTTGGCTCGAATGGCGGGGCTGGCGGAAGGATCGAGTCTGGTGCCACGCCGGCACGCGCGATCTCACTGCCGGGCGACGACCGGGTCGTCGGGGGGTGGACGCGCCGCGCTGGTGACACGCTCACGGTCGAGCTGCGCGGAAGCTCTCTCGTGACGACCGGGCTCCTCGTGCCTGGCGCTGGCAGGTCGGCACCCGGGATGCGCTCGGGCACGCTCACGGCGACGCCGACGGGTGGCGGTGCCGCCACCACGGTGCGTGTGGTCGCTCGGCCGCTGCCCTGCGGCTGATCGTCCCGGCTAGCGGGAGCGCACGGCGCGCAGCCCGCGCTGCAGCCATTCGCTCAGCTCGGGGTCGTCGGCAACGACCTCGGCGCTGACGAGCAGCCAGGTCCCCATCGGTCGGCCACCGCCGGGTGTGAACGGCGAGATGCCCTCCTGTCCGAGCAGAGCTTCGTACTCCGCGGCGGGCGTTTTCACGATCAGCCCATCTCCCCACGCGATCGCGAAGGTCGACTTGCCCACGAGGAAGCCTCGGCCGCTGAACACGTTCTTCTGGCGCACGCCGCGCTCGCCCAGGGCGAGCAGCGCGTCCGCGATCCGTGCGACCATTCCAGCGTCGAATGCCATCTGCTTCGAGGGGAATCCGTGAAGAGGGAAGATTCACGAACGATGCTGGCAGATGAGTGACGCGATTCTGTCGAACACCGTACAGTTGACGCGGAATTATACTGCACCTGTGCGTCGAGAGGCCTGGATGTTGCGCCGTGCCGCACACTTGCCCGCTCGAAGGCCATCGCTGGCTGCGACGATGCGGCGCAGAATCCCTCCGGATGCCCCGCAGGGGGCGGCAAAGCGCTCTACCGAGCCAGTAACACGCCAGTATCGGCACCTCGTAATGGATGACAACGGATTTGAACGACGCCTCCTGGCACCGCGACGCGATCATCTACCAGCTGCACGTCAAGGCGTTTCGCGATTCCAACGGTGACGGGTTCGGCGACTTCGCCGGCCTGCTCGAGAAGCTGGACTACATCGCCGACCTCGGCGTGACGGCGATCTGGCTGCTCCCGTTCTATCCGTCACCGCTCCGCGACGACGGCTACGACATCGCCGACTACACCGCCGTGCACCCGAGCTACGGCACGATCGGCGACTTCGCGCGCTTCATCGATGCGGCGCACGAGCGCGGGCTCAAGGTGATCACGGAGCTCGTGATCAACCACACGTCGGACCAGCATCCCTGGTTCCAGCAGGCGCGCCTCGCCCCCAGGGGGAGCGCGGCGCGCGACTTCTACGTCTGGTCCGACGACCCGAACCGGTACGCCGGCACCCGCATCATCTTCACCGACACCGAGACGTCCAACTGGACGTGGGATCCGGCCGCGCAGCAGTTCTACTGGCACCGCTTCTTCAGCCACCAGCCGGATCTCAACTTCGACAACCCGCTCGTGCTCGAGGCGGTGCTCAATGTCATGCGCTTCTGGCTCGACCTCGGGGTGGACGGGTTGCGGCTGGACGCGATCCCCTACCTCGTGGAGCGCGACGGGACCAACTGCGAGAACCTGCCCGAGACGCATGTGGTGCTCAAGCAGATGCGCGCGGCGCTCGACGCGGAGTACGAGGGGCGCGTCTTCCTGGCCGAGGCGAACCAGTGGCCCTCGGACGTGCGCGCGTATTTCGGGGAGGGGGACGAGTGCCACATGGCGTTCCACTTCCCGGTGATGCCGCGCATGTACATGGCGCTCGCCCAGGAGGATCGCACGCCGGTGGTGGACATCATGGCCAGCACGCCGGCGATCCCCGAGGGGTGCCAGTGGGCGATCTTCCTGCGCAACCACGACGAGCTGACGCTCGAGATGGTGACCGAGGACGAGCGGGCGTTCATGTACGGCCACTACGCGAAGGATCCGCGCATGCGCATCAACGTCGGCATTCGCCGCCGGCTGGCGCCGCTGATGGACAACGGGCGCGACGAGATCGAGCTGATGAACGCGCTGCTGATGTCGCTCCCGGGCTCGCCGGTGATGTACTACGGCGACGAGCTGGGGATGGGCGACAACGTCTACCTCGGTGACCGCAACGGGGTGCGCACCCCGATGCAGTGGAGCGACGACCGGAACGCCGGCTTCTCGAGCGCGGAGAGCGCGGCGCTCTACTTCCCGGTGATCGTGGACCCGCCGTACGGGTATCACTCCATCAACGTGGCGGCGCAGACACGTACGCCGACGTCGCTGCTCCAGTGGCAGCGGGCGCTCGTGCGTCTCCGCCGCCAGTACCGAGCCTTCGGGCGTGGGACGTTCGAGCCGCTGGCGCCGGAGAATCGGCGCGTGCTCGCCTTCCTGCGCCGCTACGAGGACGAGGTCATCCTCTGCGTCAACAACCTCGCACGCCACGCCCAGTACGTGCAGCTCGACCTCGGCGAGTTCGAGGGCTGGTCCCCCAAGGAGCTCTGGAGCGGCCAGCCCTTTCCCACGATCACGAGCGCGCCGTACCTGCTCACGATGAGTGGGCGCGACTTCTACTGGTTCCGGCTCGTGCCACCCGGCGGACCGAGGCGGTTGGGTGCGGTGGCCGAGGTGGGTGCATGACCGCCGCGACGATCGAGCGCGCCAGCGAGGGTGCGCGCGCCGGCGACGTCAGGGGCGACAAGACGCAATGGAAGCTCGGTCGTGGCGCCATGCTGCTAGGAAACGGTGTCCTTTTTCGCGTCTGGGCGCCTGTGGCGCGAGAGGTGAGCCTGCACCTGGCGACTGGCGTTGCCCAGGGCGAGCACGCGCTCAAGGCGAGCGAGGAGCGAGGGACGTTCGAGCTGATCGTGCCCGATGCCGCCCCGGGCGATCGGTATGGCTTCCGCGTCGACGGGGGCGAGATCACCCCCGACCCGGTGAGCCGGTCACAGCCGGACGGGGTCCACGCGCTCTCCGAGATCGTCGATCCCGGGGCGTTCGACTGGACCGACGAGCGGTGGCCGGGCCTCTCGCTCGCCGACTTCGTGATCTACGAGCTGCACGTCGGCACCTTCACTCCCGAAGGCACCTTCGTCGCCGCGATTGCCCGGCTCCCCGAGCTCCAGGCCATGGGCATCACGGCGATCGAGCTGATGCCGGTCGCCTCCTTTCCCGGTCGGCGGAACTGGGGCTACGACGGCGTCAATCTCTACGCGCCGCAGGCGTCGTACGGCGGGCCCGAGGGGCTCAAGCAGTTCGTGGACGCAGCCCATGGTCACGGGATGGCCGTCGTCCTGGACGTCGTCTACAACCATGTGGGGCCGGAGGGGAACTACCTCGATCGATTCGGCCCCTACTTCACCGAGACCTACCGCACCCCCTGGGGGCGCGCCGTCAACTACGACGGGCCGGGCAGCGACGGCGTGCGCCGCTGGGCGCACGACAACGCCCTCTACTGGATCTGCGAGTTCCACATCGATGCGCTCCGCCTCGACGCGGTGCACGGAATCTTCGACTTCGGCGCGCTCGGCTTCCTCGAGGAGCTTTCGGACGAGGTGCACGAGCTCGGGCGCCAGCTGCGCCGCAAGGTGCAGCTGCTGGCCGAGAGCGACCTCAATGATCCGCGGCTCGTTCGGGCGCCGG
>JAYUTY010000507.1:0-8915 GCA_043754875.1 Gemmatimonadota bacterium | reverse complement strand
TACGACGGCGCGTGCAACGGCTTGCTCTGAGATGCTTGCACCGGCGATGTGGCTGCGGTCATGGCTCGCCCACGATGGTGAGTGGAACGAGCACGAGCTAGCCGACGACGAGCAGGATCGGCGCGACGGTGATGCCGCCACGAGCGAGGTCGAGATAACCGAAGATCAAGGCGGCGGCCGAGGCGGTGCGCAGTGAGCGCGCGCGCCATGCCGGCGCGACAGTGGAAGCAGGTCGCACCCGTACTCCTGTAGAGGTGGGAGAAGTCAGCGCGCCAGTGAGCGCGTCAGTCCACGCCGGTGAGCGCGTCAGTCAGTCGAGCGATTCACGCGGAGGGTGGCGTAGCCGCGTCCGTCCATCCGGCGGAGCGTCACCGACGTCTCGTCGGCGACCATCCGCTGTCCATCGACGACGAAGGCATATCGATGCGCTCCGTCGCGCAGCGCCAGCGTCGCGGACCAACGACCGGCGCCGTCGGTCCGATGCATCGGCGTGGCCTCCGGCCGCCAGCCGTTGAAGTCCCCGACCACCGCGACGTGCCGCGCGGCGGGATCGTCGAACATCAGACGCACGAGACGCAACGTGTCCCGGAATGTGGAGACGACGGTGTCTCCGATGACGACGGAGCTGACCACGTGGCCAGGCGCCGACGAGACCACGGGCGAGAGCACCGACATCGTCGTGATGGAGCCGATCCCCGCGGCAAAGGCGAGCCCGATGATCGAGTGTCGCGTCGACCGGACGTGAAAGGGGAGGATTCCTCGTCGCATCGGCATTCGTTCGCGAGCCGCATGCCGGACCCTCGCCATGATCGCGTCGCGCGCAGCGCGGTTGTCGGCGATCGGTGCGCGAAGCGCATCGGCCAGCCGTCCTTCCAACTCGTCGTCAGACACTTGGTACCTCCGTGAGCAGCGCACGCAGCCGCGCGAACGCGCGCTGCACACGCATCTTGAGAGCGGATTCTCCCGCACCAGTGATGCGCGACATCTCCTCGTAGGTCAGGTCGTCGCTGTAGCGCAGCACGACCGCCTCGCGCTGCTCGACAGGGAGTGACGCCAGCGCCCGATCCAGATCGGGCCACGCGTTCACGGCATCCGGCGTGTACGCATGCCATGGAGCATCGCCGGGATCGACGTCGGAGAACACTGCCTCGCGGCGTCGGGTGCGTGCGAGGCGCGTCCGACACTGGTTGACGAGGATACGCATCAGCCACGCGGAGAAGCGCTCGCGATCCTCGTACTCGCCGAGCGCGCGGAAGGCACGAACGAACGAGTCCTGCACCGCCTCTTCCGCATCCTCGCGATTTCCCAGAATCCGTGTTGCCACCCGAACGCAGCGCTCGTAGTGCAGCTCCACGAGTGGAGAGAATGCCTCGGCGTCGCCGGACAGGATCTGGTGGATGAGGGCGCGTTCAGTCATGGCTACCCTCAACAACTTCGCCCGTCGGCGATTTCGTCACATCACGGCTCGGTCGACGGTGCGTGCCCTGCGCGCTTCCACGCGCCGAACCCGCCTTCCAGATTCGTCACGCCAGGAAACCCCTCGGCCGCGAGGAGGCTCGCCGCAACGGCGCTGCGGGAGCCGCCCTGGCAGTGCACCACCAGCTGCGTCGCGCCGCCGAGCGACGCGCGAAGCTCGTCCAGCCGATCGGGAAGCTCCGCGAGCGGAACGAGACGCGCGCCCGGAATGTGCCCCTCGTCCCATTCGCTCCTGTTCCGGACGTCGAGCACCACCGTTCCGTCGGGTACCACCGCGCCGATCGTCTCTGCACGACGGCTGGGCAGAGTCGCGAGCGCGGCGGAGGAGAGCTCGGCGGGATCATCCGTGACAACGACGCCAGCGACGCGATCGAAGCCGATCAGCGCGAGGTCACGCCGTGCACTGCTCGCTGCCGTCAGGTCGCGCGTGCCCGCGAGCAGCACCAGCTCGCGATCTGCCGGCAGCACCGATCCTGCCCACCCCAGAAACGACTTGCCGAGCGGCACGTTCACCGACCCAGGGAGGTGGCCGGCTGCAAAGTCGCGCGCGGATCGGATGTCCACGACCAGCGCGCCCGAGTCGATCGCGCGTCGCGCTTCGTCCGTGTCTGCGAGCTCGCTGCTTCGGTCGAGCGGGCGAGGCGCCCCGGCATTGAGCGACTTGATCCGGGCGAAATAACGTGGCGGCTCAGGCTGCCCTCCGAGCACCTGCTCCACGAAGCATTGCTCGTCGTGCTCGCCGAATGCCCAGTTGGAGCGGAGCTCGTCGCCCAGCGTGGACTGCGGCACTGCACCGAGCGCCTTGCCGCAGGCTGAGCCGGCCCCATGGCCAGGCCAGATCTGGAGGAATTCCGGCTGCGTGCGAATCCGCTGCAACGACGCGAAGAGTTGGCGTGCCGACTGCTCCATCGTGCCGTGCATCCCGACGGCCCGCTCGAGCAGGTCCGGGCGTCCCACATCCCCGACGAACAGGAAGTCGCCCGAGAGCAGCCCCATGGGCTCCACGCTCGCGGCGGTGTCGGTGACGAGGAAGACGATGTGCTCCGGTGTGTGGCCGGGCACGCGCAGCACGTCCAGCCGGACCGAGCCGATGTCGATCCGATCACCGTCGTGCAGCCAGCGTGTGGTCGCAGATGAGGATGACCCTCCTGGTGTCGCCGACGCGGGCTGCGCCGAGCGCCCTTCACCCGAGCGCATCAGCGTCGCGCCGGTGCGCTCGGCCAGGGCGGTCGCGCCAGAGAGGAAATCCGCGTGCAGGTGCGTTTCGGTGACGAAACGGATCTGCACCCCCTCGGCCGCCGCCGCATCCAGATACTGCTCGAGGTCGAGCAGCGGATCGACGATGACCGCCTCGCGCGTTTTCTGGCAGGCGATGAGGTAGCTCGCCTGCGCGAGGCGCTCGTGACAGAAGCGGCGGAAGAGCATGGCGACGTGGGGCGGTGGCTCGGCGCGTTGCTTGTGAGCGGGGGGCGGGTACGTTAAACTACATCATTCGCGTGCGGTCAACGTGAGGCTCGGTGCGGGACATACTGCGTGCGTAGCTCAGCTGGATAGAGCGCTTCCCTCCGAAGGAAGAGGTCGTGGGTTCGACTCCCTCCGCGCGCATCGGCAGCAACTCGAAAACAACTTTGTGATCGCCGCTCGTCGGCTCCCAACGCCTCGGCGCCCTCTGGCGCCGAGGCGTTGAAGTATGGGTCCGATGGTCCGCGCTTTGCTCAGGTTGCTGTGCCCGGGCGTTATCCGCCGGATGCACCCCCTCTGCCTTCCCTCCGCACTCTCCCTCGAGCTAGATGGCGCGTCGCATCGCCTGGTCGGACGTCCGTGGCGGCCTGATCGCATCGGTGGCGATCGCCGTCCTGGCGGGCGTGATCCTCAAGTACTCCCGGGTGGGCGCACTGCATGGGGACACCTTTCGCCTTCATGCGATGGTTGGCGAGGCGCGCGGCGTCCTGACCGGCTCCGAAGTCTGGCTGAGCGGGCAGAAGATCGGCAAGATCACCGACATCCGATTCCTGCCTCCCTCCACGGACTCCACGTCGCGCATCGCGATCGACATGGAGATCCTGGAAGAGTATCGATCAGCGATGCGCCGGGACGCGGTGGCGCAGATCCAGAATGGGGGATCGCCCATCGGGGCACCGGTCGTCTATCTCTCCCCCGGGACTCCGAGCGCGCCGCCGCTACGACACGATGACACGGTCCGCTCGCGTCCACAGGCGGACGTCGAGGGCACGACGTCGCAGTTCGGAACTGCGGCGCGTGACTTTCCGGCCATCATCGGGAACGTGAAGGTCCTCACGGCGCAGCTACAGGCGACCAAGGGAACGCTCGGTGCATTCATCAACAGCCCGGGAGCGGGAGAGCTGGGGAAAGCTCGACTCCAGACGACACAGCTGATGACACGGCTGTCGTCGGGCCGCGGCACGATCGGACGTGTGATGCAGGGTGGGCTCACCGCACGTACCAGTCGTGCGATGGCGCGCGTCGACTCGGTCCGCGCGCTCCTGGCCTCGCCCACTGGAGGTTACGGTCGCTTCCGGCGCGACAGTACGCTGCTGCTGGAGGTGGCCGACGTGCGGAACGAGCTGTCCATCGTGCGCGCCGAGCTCGACGAGCCGCGGGGCACGGCTGGTCGTGTCCTTCGCGACAGCGCGCTGGTGAACGCGGTCGGCCAGGCGGAGCGCGAGCTCTCGCTGCTCATCGCCGACCTCAAGAAGCATCCACTGCGCTACATCTCCTTCTGACCCGAGCGCTCTTGACCGCCTTCCCGAGCGCTCCTAGCTTGCGCATGCCGCACCGGGCTCACTTCGATGCGCTTGGCCGTTGGACCGGCCCGCCTCCCGTTGCCGCTCGCCGATCGCATCCTCGCCAATTGCTGGCGCCCCCGACGATCGCCGTGCCCCTCCCCCGCGCGACCCTCCCGTGAACATCGCTGAGCTCAAGCGGAAATCGATGCCCGAGCTGCACGACCTCGCCGACGGACTGGCGCTGGTCTCGCACGACGTGCTCGACCGCCAGAACCTGATCTTCCGCATCGAGCAGAAGCTGCTCGACCAGGCGGAGATCCTGGTGGGTGAGGGAGTGCTGGAGGTGCTGCCAGAAGGCTACGGCTTCCTGCGCAGCCAGGACTGGAACTATCTCTACTCGCCCGACGACATCTACGTCTCACCGTCGCAGATCAAGCGCTTCGACCTGCGGACCGGCGACACGGTGAGTGGCCAGGTGCGTCCGCCGAAGGAGTGGGAGCGCTACCTCGCGCTGCTCAAGGTGGAAGGGGTGAACGGCGGGGAGCCCGACGCCGCGAAGACGCGCACGGGCTTCGAAAGTCTGCGCCCCCGGTATCCCGACGGCCGCCTCCGACTCGAGACGCGTGACAACGATCTCAGCATGCGGGTGCTCGATCTCATCGCCCCGATTGGCAAGGGGCAGCGCGGGTTGATCGTCGCGCCGCCGCGCGCCGGCAAGACGATCCTTCTGCAGAAGATCGCGAACGCGGTCGCCGAGAACTATCCGGACGTCGTGCTCATCGTGCTGCTGATCGACGAGCGGCCCGAGGAGGTCACAGACATGCAGCGCGTCGTGCGCGGCGAGGTGATCAGCTCGACCTTCGACGAGGACGCGACGCGACACGTGCAGGTCTCGGACATGGTGATCGAGAAGGCGAAGCGTCTCGTCGAGTCCGGACGAGACGTCGTCATCCTGCTCGACTCGATCACGCGGTTGGCGCGCGCGCACAACACCGTGATCCCGAGCGGCGGGAAGATCATGTCGGGCGGCCTCGATGCCAAGGCGATGGAGAAGCCGAAGAAGTTCTTCGGCGCCGCGCGCAATGTGGACGGCGGCGGCTCCCTGACGATCATTGCCACGGCGCTGATCGAGACCGGCTCACGCGCCGACGAGATGATCTTCGAGGAATTCAAGGGAACCGGCAACATGGAGCTGGTGCTCGCGCGCGAGATCGCCGAGCGGCGCATCTATCCGGCGATCGACATCAATCGGTCGGGGACGCGCAAGGAAGAGCTTCTCTTCACCCCCGAAGAGCTGAATCGCGTCACGCTGCTGCGCACCTTTCTCGCCGACATGCCGGAGGCAGAGGCGATCGAGTTTCTCCTCAAGCAGATGTCTCGCTCGAAGAGCAATGCGGAGTTCTTCGTGCAGATGCGCGAGGGATGAGCGAGGCGCCAACGATGCCGCGCGACCGCGGCCGGTGGATGGCGATCGACTGGGGAGAGCGGCGCATCGGGCTGGCGATCAGCGATCCAGCGGGCATCATCGCCACGCCGTCCGGGGTGATCGTGCGGAAAGCGGGAAAGCGGCCCCCGATCGCCGAGCTGGTGCGACGAGCGATTGCGCTCGAGGCGCGCGCGATCGTGATGGGGCTTCCGCTGGATGGCGAGGGAGAGGACACCGTACGGTCGCTCGAATGCCGGCGGGTCGCGGGTGAGCTCGCGCGGCGGACGTCGCTGCCCGTCGCGCTCATGGACGAGCGGTTCAGCACGGCCTCGGCGCTTCGTGGCGTGCGGGAGTCTGGAGGAAGCACGCAGGATCGGAAGGCGGACATCGATGCGCTCGCCGCAGCGACAATCCTCCAGCAGGCGATGCGGATGCAGACATTGCCACTCGTCGATCCGGCTGAAGAGCCGGCTGCCGGGTCGGCCGCGGGGCCGGCGGACTCCACCACCAGCTCCGTGGACATCGATGCATCCCGATAGCCATCGTGTTGGGCGAGTCGTGGCGGCGGTCCTCTGTGCGCTCCTGCTCGCGTGCTCCGGCGGCTCGCGCCGCTCCGCGGTGCGTGTCGTGATCCCGCGCGGAACGACGATGCGTGTGGCCGCGGAGTCGCTGTCGCGCGCGAACGTCATCCGCAACGCGCTCGCGTTCCGCATGTACGCCATCCTTCGCAAGCGGGACCGGTCCATCCGGCCCGGCACCTACATCTTCAAGCCGCGCGTGTCGTGGGATCAGGTGCTGGACGATCTGCAGGGCGGCAAGGGAATGGAGGCCGGCATCACGATTCCCGAGGGCTGGTCACTGTCGCAGATCGTGCCGCAGCTCGCGCACGTACTCAAGGCGCCGGTGGATTCGGTCGAGGCGGCGGTGCGTGACACCGCGCTCCTGCACCAGCTCGACATCCCGACGCCGACACTCGAAGGCTATCTCTTTCCCGACACGTACGTCTTCCCCGATGGCACGACGCCGCGCGCAGCCGTGCGCGTGATGGTCGCGCGGTTCCAGCAGGTCTGGCAGCCCGAGTGGGATCTGCAGCTGCAGAAGCTGGCGATGTCGCGGAACGACGTGATGGCGCTCGCCGCGATCGTCGAGAAGGAAGCACGGCGTCCCGAGGAGCGACCGGTGATTGCCGCAGTCTACATGAACCGGGTCCGCGCCGGCATGCTCCTCCAGGCGGATCCCACCGTACAATACGCGCTCGGGCACCATGTCGCGCGCGTGTACTACAAGGATCTCGAGGTGGAGTCGCCGTACAACACGTACAAGCACCTCGGCCTGCCGCCTGGCCCGATCGCGTCGCCTGGCAAGCCGTCGATCGTGGCGGCGCTCTTCCCCGCGGACGTTCCGTACCGGTTCTTCGTCGCGCATCCGGATGGGCATCACGAGTTCACGACCGACTTCGCGGCTCACAGCGTTGCGGTAAAGGGTGCGAGGCGCGAGTGGGATTCTCTCGCGGCCGTGCGGCGCGACACGACGCGAGCGGTGCCGGCGAACGTGCTTCCAGGTGCCGTCTCTTCTCCCATGGCAATGCCCACGACGCCGGCGACGTCGTCAGCGGCACGACGTCGGTGATTCGCGCGCAGTCCGGCAGTGGCGCGAGGGCGGTGCTGCGCCGGACAGCAACGTGACCGGGGAGCGGCGCCCTTTCGCATTCGACCGGTCGATGCTCCGGCTGATCGCGATCACCGGTGGACTCGGCGAGGGGATCGAGCAGCTCGTGCGCCGGGCGCAGCAGGCCGTCGCGGGTGGGGCGACGATGGTGCAGTTGCGGCTGAAGGATGAAAGTGCCCGCACGGTCGTGGAGGCCGCGCGCGCCTTGCTGGTCGCGCTCCCGGACGTTCCCCTGCTGGTCAATGATCGGGCTGACGTCGCGCTCGCGGCAGGGGCAGACGGCGTGCACGTCGGCACGGACGATATCGCGCCTGCCGCGCTGAGGCGCGTCCGTCCGTCGGGGTTCATCATCGGTGCGTCCGTAGGCGACGAATCCGAGGTGGCGCGCGCGACCGGCGCGGACTACGTGGGGATCGGCCCCGTGTACGCGACGGCCAGCAAGAGCGACGCTGGAGCGATGATCGGTATTGCGCGTTTCGCGGAGCTGATGCGATGCACCGGCTTGCCCGCGGTGGCGATTGGCGGCGTCGCGCCGGACAACGTGCGCGCGCTGATTGACTCCGGCGCGAGTGGCGTCGCCGCGATCAGCGCGCTGTTTGGCGTGCCGGATCCCGAGCGCGCCGCTCGGCAGTTCAGATCTGTGGTGGACGCCAGCGGAAGGTGACGTCAGGGACGTTCTTCTCTCGCCGTCCGGGGTGCCGGCTGTCGTGCGGGCGCGCCTCCTGGTGCGTGGCTCGCTCGGCGGCGAGGATTCGCTTGAACACGGGTGGGAAGACGAACAGGTCGACGAAAGCAGGATCGAACTGCGTCTCGCGCCCTTCGAGAATGACCTCACGACCTACCTCGACCGAGCGTCCGTCGCGATACCGGCGACTGTGGGTGACGGCATCGAACGTATCGCAGATCGCGACGACGCGTGCTGCGATCGGAATCTGGTCGCCGCGAAGGCGATGTGGGTAGCCGGTGCCATCCCAACGCTCGTGGTGAGCGACCACACCGGCCGGGAGATCCGGGTAGAAGCTGCGGAGCGGCTCGAGCACGGTGGCACCGCGCTCCGGATGAGTGGCGATCGCGCGCCTGTCGGCTGGTGTGAGCGACTCGTCGTCGTGGACGATGTCGATCAATGCCTCGTGGATCTTGCCGATGTCGTGAAAGAGCGCGACGCGCTCGATCGTGCGCTTGGTCTGCTCCGGGAGACCGGCCGCGTCGGCGAGAATGAGCGAATGGATCGCGACGCGCCGGACATGCTCGCCGGTGTCGAGATCATTGGCGTCGATCGCGTTCAGGAGGGTTTCGAGCGCGGCCGCGGCGAGTCGGTCGGCGGTGATACGGGCGCGTCGTTCGTGTCGGAGGGCGATGGCGCCAACGGCGCTGGCGACGGCGGTAGAAGCAACGGTCGCGGGAGAGGGTCGCATGCCGATCGGGGAGGCAATTTACAGTCCCGCATCTGGGGTGGTGCGGAGAGTGGAGGTGGGGAGATGTTGATGGCTGCGGCGTGTGGGCGTGGCGAGTGGGGGGGAACGCAGAACGGGCTTCCCTGGCAAAGCCAAGGAAGCCCGTTCTGAAGGGGTGCCGGCGACGGCCTACTCTCCCGCGTC
>JAYUTY010000506.1:0-8942 GCA_043754875.1 Gemmatimonadota bacterium | reverse complement strand
CCTCACTCCGCCCACCCGGGAGGGCGTAGGCCGAGCGCACGGCGCGAACGTACGGCGGGAGGAGCGTGCACCACGCGCAGGGGCCGGCGCGGCGGGTCGTGTCGAGCGGATGGCCGCACCGGGCGCACTGCGGACTGGGGATCACGCTGGCGCCGAGCCAGCAGCGTCCACAGATCAGATCCGGCTCGCGAGCGGAGCGAGGGCGGAAGCACGCGGCGCAGGCCGGAGGAAGACAGAAATCCGCCAGAGTACTCGCCAGGCCTGCCGCCTCGCGCGCGAACATCGACGAGAGCAGCGGCGTACGCACGCGCGCAGCCGGCAGCTCAGGCGTGAATCGCGCGGAGCATGACGTTGCGGTCCGGCGCAACGCCGAACCAGCGCTCGAAGGCGACTGCTCCCTGCTCCAGCAGCATCCCCTCGCCGTCGGAGGCGCGGTGGCCGGCGTCACGGGCCGCCGTGACCCACCGCGACTCGTCCCGTCCGTAGACGAGATCGAATACAGCCGCGCCTGCGGGCAGCTGCGCGATGGGCACGGGAAACGCGCCCTCGTGCATCCCGATGGGTGTGGCGTTCACCACCAGTGTCGCGCCGTGCAGCGCGTCTTCCACCGTAGGCAGGACGGTGGCGATCTTCTCGAAACGCTGGGCGAGTCGCTGGGCACGATCCATGGTCCGATTGTAGACGCGCACGCGCGCCGTTCCCCATCGTTCTGCTGCAGCAAGGACCGCCGCGCCTCCGCCGCCTGCTCCGAGCAGCGCCACGATCGCGGTTGGCCGGTCGCCGCCGAGCAGCGCTGCCGTCACGAAGTCGATGCCGGCGACGTCCGTATTGTCGCCGACGAGCTCACCCTCCTCGTGCCAGAAGGTGTTCACGGCCCCCGTTCGTTCGGCGAGCGCGGTGCGGCGGACGCAGCGCTCGGCAACGGCCTGCTTGTGCGGCATCGTCACGTTGCCGGCGCCGTTCACGAGCGCGAGCGCCGCGAGGGCGGAGTCGAGCGCATCGGCGGTCACGTCCCAGGGCTCGTACCGGAGCGGAATTCCCGCGTGCTGCAGCGCGGCGTTCTGGAAGGCGGCCGAGCGCGAGTGCGCGACCGGATGCCCGAGGAGCACCAGGCGGCCGGGGACCGGCTTCACGGCGTGCCGGGGATCCGCTCTGCAGCGAGCCGGTCGAAGACGCGGCGGATCTCCCCTTCCAGCTCATCGGCGGTGGCGCGATAGACCGTGAGATCGCCACCAACCGGGTCGCTCACTCCCACCCCGGTCGCTCCCGGCTCTGGGTACGACGTGAGCATGAACGACTTGCCGCGCCCGCCCAGCGCCTCCGCACGCTCGAGGTGGTGCGGGCCCATGGCGAGGATCAGGTCGGAGTCGGTGACGAGCTCCCGCGACAGCTGGCGCGCCCGATGGCCGCTGAGGTCCATGTGACGCTCCAACCCCACGAGGAGCCCGCCGTCCGACGCGGCTGCGCCGTCCCACGCGCTGGTCCCCGCGCTTCCGACTTCCACGTCCACGAGCCCGCGCTCGATCGCGATCTTGCGAGCGATCGCCTCGGCCATCGGGCTCCGACAGGTGTTCCCGGTACAGACGAAGAGGATCTTCATGGCTCAGGCATCTCCAACGAGCATGGGGGCCGTCTCGCGCAGCACCGCGGCGGGGATCTCGCCCGGCCGGATGACGCGCGGCGCGCGGCCTGTGCAGTCGACGACGGTGGATGGCGAGGATGGCTGCAGCGTCCCACCATCCAGTACACGCAGCGTGCCGCGCGCGATCACGCCCCCCCACTGCTCGCGAATCTCACGCGTTGACATCGCGGGCGGCACCCCCGGGCGGTTGGCGCTCGTGGAGGTGATCGCCTCGCCGTGCGCCCGGATCAGCGTCTGCAGCGCTGGATGCGACGTCCACCGAACGGCGATGCCACCCTCCGGCCCGCGCAATGCTTCGGGGACGCGCTTCTCGCCACCGCGCAGCACGAGGGTGAGCGGACCGGGCCAGTGGCGCGCGGCAAGGGCGCTCGCGAAGCTCGGCATCTCGAGATGCAGCTTTGCGAGCATGTCGCTGCCGGCGATCAGGAGGAGGAAGGGCTTGCCCTTGGGCCGTCCCTTCATGCGGATCAGCTCCGCGACCGAATCGCGGTCGATCCCTCCGCCGAAGCCATAGACGGTCTCGGTAGGGTAGGCGAGGACGCGCCTCAGCTCGATCTGCTCGAGCGCCGGGCGGATTGCCGCGGCGATCTCGGCATCGGACCAGAATGGAATGGCCAGCGGAGCGCCCGTCATTCGTGCACCGCGTAGAGCGCCTCGACGCGCGTGAAGTCCAGCGCGTCGGTGACCTTGAGCGCGCGCTCGGTGCCGCGCACGACGCGCACGGGAATTCCGAGCTGCTCGCAGAGCGCAGCATCGTCGGTCGCGTCGATGCGCTCGGTGCGGGCGCGACGATGCGCGTCGACGATGACCTGGCGCGCGAAGCCCTGCGGTGTCTGGGCGCGCCACAGACCCGCGCGATCGACGGTACGTGTGATCAGACCGTGCTCGTCCACCGCCTTGAGCGTGTCGACCACGGGCAGCGCGGCGATCGCGCTCGTGCCGCCGCGCACACTGTCGATCACGCGGTCGATCGTCGCCTCATCCACGAGCGGGCGCGCAGCATCGTGCACGAGGACGATCTCCGCCTCATCGGGAAGGTCGTCGAGACCATTCGCGACGCTCTCGCGGCGCGTGCGTCCGCCGATGGAGAGCAACAGCCGGTCGACGTCGCACTGGAAGAGCCACGGCGGTGGATCGCCCGCGTAGCGCGGTGGCAGGACGCACACGACCATGCCCACATCCGCGCGGGCCATGAACGTCTGCACGCTGTGCAGGAGCATCGGCTTGCCGGCGACCCAGCGGAACTGCTTGAGCTCATCGCCGCCGGCGCGCGTGCCACTGCCGCCCGCAACGATGACGACTCCAACGTCGCGCGTGATTGCGCCGCCGGCCATGGTGGTCATGCGAACACCCGCTCGAACAGGTCGGCGATCGTGCGCACGCCGACCGCACGCAATCCCTTTGGCACGCGTGCGGGCACCGCGCGCTCCGCGAGGTAGGCGGTGTTCATTCCCATGTTGGCCGCTTCGGCGAGCCGCCGCTCGGCCTGCGAGACCGGGCGGATCTCACCGCCAAGGCCGACCTCGCCGATGAAGACGGCGTCGTGTGGGAGCGAGCGATCGTACACGCTCGATGCGAGCGCCGCGGCGACTGCGAGATCGCCAGCCGGCTCCTGGAGGCGCACGCCGCCGACGACGTTGAGGAAGACGTCGAGTTGGCCGAAGGCGAGGCCGGCGCGCTTGTCGAGCACGGCGAGGAGCAGCGCGAGACGACGGCCATCGTAGCCGGTGGCGACGCGTTGCGGCGTGCCGAAGCCCGCCTTGGCGGCGAGCCCCTGCACCTCGATGAGGATCGGGCGCGTGCCCTCCATCAGCGCGGTGACCGCGCTGCCGGATGCCTGCATCGTGCGGTCGCCGAGGAAGAGCTCCGACGGGTTCGCGACCGGGACGAGGCCGTCCTGCGCCATGCGGAAGACGCCGATCTCGTCGACGCTGCCGAAGCGGTTCTTCGTGGCGCGCAACACGCGGTGGTCGAGCGAGTTCTCGCCCTCGAAGTAGAGGACCGTGTCGACGATGTGCTCGAGCGTCTTGGGGCCGGCGATGCCGCCGCCCTTGGTGACGTGGCCGACGACGAAGACCGCGGTGCCGCTCTCCTTGGCGAAGCGCATCAGCCGGGCGGCGCACTCGCGCACCTGTCCGACGTTGCCGGGAGCGCCTTCGAGATCGTTCGTAAAGACCGTCTGGATCGAGTCGACGACGAGGACCGCCGGGCTGACGGCTGCCGCGGTCGTGAGCACCGTCTCGAGATTGGTCTCGCTGAGGAGCGTGACGTCGCCGGCGTCGTCGGAGAGGCGGTCGGAGCGCAGCTTGATCTGGAGCGCGCTCTCCTCGCCGCTGGAGTAGAGCGTGGCGTGGCCCGCGGCCTGGAGCCGGCCGGCGACCTGAAGGAGGAGCGTCGACTTGCCAATGCCCGGCTCGCCACCGATGAGCGTCATCGAACCGGGAACGAGGCCGCCACCGAGGACGAAGTCGAACTCGTTCAGGCCCGTCTTCCAGCGCGTCGCTTCCGAGCCGTTGACGTCCCGAAGACGCGGCGTCGGCGCGACCGAGCCGCCCTCGGCGAGCGAGCGCGTACCATTGGCGCGTCGGCTCGCGCCCCCCGTTGCTGCTGGGCGGGCCGCCATCTCCTCAACGAGCGAGTTCCACGCGCCGCAGACGTCGCACCGGCCAGCCCACTTGGGATGATCGGCGCCGCATTCGGAGCAGCGATAGACGGTACGGGTCTTGGCGGCCATTGCTGAAATCTAGCAATGGCGCGGGCGCGCGAGCAGCAATGCAGTGCGTGGCGGTGCCGACTGGCGCACCGTCGGGCGAGCTCACCCCGCCCCGACGTCAGGTGTCGATCAGCAGCCGATCACGCGTATTTCTCCGCCTTGCCGCCCGGTCCGATGCGTCCCGCTTCCGTGCCGCCGCCGGTGGGCGCCGGCGCACGCTGCGAGAAGCTCTCGAACCGCGTGTAGTTCTTGTGAAAGAACAGATTCACGAAGCCAATCGGGCCGTTGCGCTGCTTGCCGACGATGATCTCGGCGCGCCCCTCGAGCGAGTTGCCGTCCTTGTCCACCGGGCCCTCGTAGACTTCGGGGCGGTAGATGAACATGATCAGGTCGGCATCCTGCTCGATGGCGCCCGACTCGCGGAGGTCGGAGAGCTGCGGGCGCTTGCTGTCGCCGGCGCGCTGCTCCGGAGCTCTCGAGAGCTGCGAGAGCGCGATGACGGGCACGCTCAACTCCTTGGCGAGCGCCTTGAGCCCCCGCGAGATCTGCGAGACTTCCTGCTGGCGGTTCTCGCTGTTCGCCGGTCCGGACATGAGCTGGAGGTAGTCGACCATGATCATGTCGAGACCCTGGTCGGACTTGAGACGCCTGGCCTTGGAGCGCATCTCCAGCAGCGTGATGCCCGGAGTGTCGTCGATCCAGATCGGCGCATTCGAGAGGAGGCCGGCGGCTTTCGCCAGTCGCGGAAAGTCGTCGTCGCGGAGCATGCCCTTGCGGAGCTTCTGCGCGTCGATGCGCGCTTCGGCCGTGAGCAGGCGCGTCACGAGCGACTCCTTGCTCATCTCGAGCGAGAAGATCGCGATCTTCTTCGAGTTGTCGATCGCGGCGTGCTGCGCGATGTTGAGCGTGAACGCCGTCTTTCCCATCGATGGTCGAGCGGCGATGATGATCAAGTCGCTCGGCTGGAAGCCGGACGTCATCTCGTCGAGATCGGCGAACCCGCTCGCGACGCCGGTGATCGCTTCACCGCCATGGGCGATGGACTCGATCCGTTCCATCGCTGGCCACAGGAGCTCCTTGACGCGCGAGAAGCCCTCACTCGTGCGCTGCTGCGCGACCTGGAAGATCTTCTGCTCGGCGAGATCGAGCAGCTCGTCGGCCGTCTGCCCGCCGCTGAACGCTTCGCCGACGATCTCGGTGCTCACTTCGATCAGGCGGCGCAGGAGCGCCTTCTCCTTCACGATCTTGGCGTGGTACTCGACGTTGGCCGCCGTGGGGACCGCATCGACGAGATAGCCGATGTAGTCCTTGCCACCGGCGCCATCGAGCTCGCCCTTTCGCTGCAGCTCGTCGGCGAGGGTGAGCGGATCGATCACGCTGCCGCGAGACGTGATCGCACCCATCGCGCGGAAGATGCGGCGATGGCGCTCCGCGTAGAACATCGAGTCGTCGACGAACTCCATCGCGCGAACGACGGCGTCCTGGTCGATGAGCATCGCGCTCAGGACCGCTTGTTCGGCGTCCTCGGAATAGGGAGGGCGGCGGTCGCGGTATGGGTCACGGCCGAGGGGCGTTGGCGCGATCGAGTATTCGACGGGCGAGCTGGACATCTTCCCAGGTTGGTCGCTTCCAGGTGGGGTTCCTGAGCAGCGCGGCGGGATGGTAGGTCACGATGAGCGGAACACCATAATAGCGGTGGATCTGCCCACGCAGCTTCCCAATCGTGGTCTTGGTCTCCAGGAGAGTCTGCGCGGCGAAGGTGCCGAGCGCCAGGATGACCTTTGGCTTGACGAGCTCGATCTGGCGGATGAGGTACGGCGAGCACGCCGTGACCTCGGCCGGCTCGGGATTTCGATTGCCCGGCGGCCGGTGCTTCAAGACGTTCGCGATGAAGACATCGTCACGCGTCAATCCGATGGCGCCGATGATCTTGGTGAGGAGCTGGCCGGAGGCGCCGACGAAGGGCACGCCAGCCTCGTCCTCGTTGGCGCCAGGCGCCTCGCCGACGATCATGAAGTCGGCGTCGGGATTGCCACTTCCGGGCACGGGATTGATCGCGGTGGCATAGAGCGGGCATCGGGTGCACGACGCGACAACTGCGGCGATCTCTTCGAGCGAGCTCAGCTCGAAGGCCGGGTCGTCGAAAAGCGCGCGGCTGGCGCCGCCGACGACCAGGCCGGCCGGAACGTCGCTCAGGGGCGATTCGGCCTGCTCCGCCACGGCCTCGTTCGCCGGACTGTCTGGCGCCTGGGTGCTGGGCACATGAACGGCATCAGCCGCATCAGCCGCATCAGTGGGTGGCGTGGCAGGCTTGGCTCGTCGTCCCATCGGGTCACTCTCCGCGTTGGCAGGGCGCTCGGGTGCGGCAGGTTCGCCGCCGGCCGCGCGCATGGCTGCGCGCCAGTCGCCGTCCGAGGGTTCAGCCGGGCGCGACTTGGTTTCGGCCTCCGCACGTTCGATGCGCGCGGGCGGCGCGTCGGTGCGCGCGGGCGGGGCGACAGTCGGAGCGGACTTCAGGTTGGCCGCTCCCAGCATTCTGAGCGCCTCCTCCACGGAGAGCGAGTCGAGCACGAGCTCGCTCTCGCCGAGCTCGCGCCGCTGCTCCAGGTACCGCCGCAGCGTCTCTCTAGCGTCCACGCGAGATCTCCTCCACTCGGTCAAGGATCGCGTCGGCGACCTCCCGCTTGTGCAGCAGGGGAAGCTGCTCCGGCTCGCGCTCGCGGCGCAGGATCGTGACGCGATTCGTGTCGACGCCGAAGCCCGCGCCAGGCTCGTTGGCGGCGTTCAGGATGACCATGTCCAACCCCTTGCCCTCCAGCTTGCGACGCCCGTTCGCCTCGAGGTCGTCTGTCTCGAGCGCGAAGCCAACGACAATTGCGCCCGGCCGGCGCAGTCCGCGGGTACTGACCAGAATGTCTGGCGTCTCGCGAAGCTCGAGCGTGCGAGCGCCGCCTGTCTTCTTGAGCTTCCCGGGCGCGCGTTCGGCGGGCCGATAGTCAGCGGGCGCGGCGCTCATGACCAGCACGTCTACTTCACCAACGCGCTCGGCAACCGCGTCGCGCATCTGCTCGGTGGACTGCACCGGGACGTGGGTCACGCCGACCGGAATGGGAGCGGTGAGCGGGCCGGCCACGAGCGTGACCTCGGCGCCACGGCGCCATGCAGCCGCGGCAATCGCCACGCCCATCTTGCCCGAGCTGTAGTTCGAGACGTAGCGCACCGGATCGATCTGCTCGCGAGTGGGACCGGCTGTGACCAGCACGCGCTTTCCGCCGAGCGACGTTGCGGGCTCCAGCAGCCGGCCGACATGCGCGGCGATCGTTTCGGGCTCGGGCATCCGTCCCGGGCCACTTCCCTCCCCCACGGCGAGAAGCCCGTCGTCCGGGTCGAGCAGATGGTAGCCCAGTGTGCGAAGGTGCTCGGCGTTCGCGCGCGTCTGCGCATGCGCCCACATGCGATCGTTCATCGCGGGGACGAACAGCACCGGCGCCTCGGCGGCGAGCAGGCAGGCGGTGAGCAGGTCATCGGCCTGCCCTGTCGCGGCGCGCGCCATGAGGTCGGCGGTGGCGGGGGCGCAGACGATGACGTGCGCGCTGCGGGCGAGCTTGATGTGGTCGAGGGCGCGGCCGGCGTCGAACAGGCCGGTGTGCACCGGCCGCCCTGTGAGCGCCTCGAAGGTGACCGCCACGATGAACTCGGTGGCGGCGCGCGTGAGGACGACGTCGACCTCGGCGCCGAACTTCGTGAGCAGGCGGGCGAGCCAGGCACTCTTGTAGCTCGCGATCCCGCCGGCCACGCCGAGCAGAACGCGGCGACCAGCGAACGGCCGGAGCTCGGTGTTGGTCACGGGGGTCTGAGATCGGCGGGGCCGGCGCAACGCCGGCCCCGTCACGTCACTCGGACGAGCGCTTGCGCGGGATGACGCGATAGTCGATGTCGCCGCGCGACAGATCCTCGAGGGAGCGTGTCGTCAGCTTCTTGTCGCGTGACGACGAACCGCCCGGGAACTCGTTGAGCGCGCGTGCGTACTTGGCCGCCACGAGGACGCCGAGGTACTTGTTGGCGGCGCGGTTGGCGATCTCGTCTGGTGTAAAGACTCGCATGACTCGTTGATCAGGGTGTGTTGTTCTCTATTTCCTGCTCGAGCCGCTGGATGAGCAGCCCGACCTGCTGTCGGAGATTCTTGACCCGCTCGCGGCTCACGATCTCCGCATCGACGATGGATGAGACACTCGAGACCGCCCGCTCCAGATCGTCATTGACGACGACGTATTCGTACTCGCCCACATGCTGCAGCTCCTGCAGCGCCGACTGGAGCCGAGCGGCGAGCTGCGCTGGCGTCTCCGTCTGTCGGCCTCGCAGGCGTTCCAGCAGCACCTCTGCCGACGGAGGCAGCACGAAAATCGTCACCGACTCCGGAAATGCCTTGACGAACTGGACCCAGCCCTGGACGTCGATGTCCATGACGACGTGCTGTCCAGCCGCCAGGACCCGCTCCACCTCGCGGCGCAGCGTGCCGTACAGATTGCCGTGCACCTCGGCCGATTCGGCGAAGGCACCCCGCTCCCGTTCGGCGAGGAACTCGCT
>JAYUTY010000505.1:0-3050 GCA_043754875.1 Gemmatimonadota bacterium | reverse complement strand
TCGCCATTTATCTGGCGGAAGGCGTCCACGCCACCAAGTCCGAACTGCATCGCCAGCGGCGAGCCGGTGCGCGCCTGGTCGAATGCCGAGAGGAGGCTGCGATTGACGGTGACGTCCAGCGGCGCAAACACCTTCGCGACGCGTCGGATGAGCGACGAATCGCCGCTGTAGATCGCGAGGGCGCGTCCGAGATCGAGCGTCACGCCGCCACCCATGTTCTGGGAGACGGTGAGCCGGCTGGGCAGCACGATGGCGTCGTTCGTCGTGACCGTGTTGCCGAAGGTGAGCGTGTTGAGCGAGCCGACGTTGGGATCGCGCAGCATGCCGTACTGGGTGCCGAAGTCGAGCCGCGGCTTGAGCCATTGCGAGCGCTGCGGCGCGAACGCGACCGACGTGAGCAGCGAGCGCTCGCGCTCCATGCCGACGTTGGCGCCGAAGAGGCGGGCGCGCGATTCGGCGGCTCCGCGCGCGGCCTGCGACGTGTCGCCGTAGTCGCGCAGGTCGCGCAGCGACACGAAGTCGCCGCGCACGGTGAACGAGCTGGTAGGACGGAACTCGAGCGTCGTCGCGTTGCGCCAGAGATTCTGGTCGGAGTTGGAGACGCGCGCCGAGTCGTCGGTGGCGAAAGCGGGCTTGAGGAAGGAGAGGCGTCGATCCATGCCGCGCACGATGCCGCTCGAGACGCGCAGCACCGTGGGGTTCCAGCGGAAGAGCGTTGGTCCGCCGAGCGTGTCGCCGCCGCGGATGGCGCCAGGGACGAGGTTCATCGGGAGCCCGATGATGCCGGGCACACGTGCCGTGCGTGCGTCGGCGGCGACGTTGTAGTCGAGCGACATGGCGAAGTTGTTGCTCGCGCCGCGCTGATACTCGTTGCGGCTGTCGCCCGTGGTGTACGTGGAGACCAGCCCGAGGTTGTCGACGATCGCGCTCAGCAATGGATTCGACATCGGCGCGGTGCGTCGCACGCTCATCGCATACGTGGTGATGCCAGTGCCGGGATTGCGGAGGTTGTCCACCCCTGCGCCGCGCACGTCGGTGCCGCTGAGATAGAGCGGCGCGCTCGAGGCGGAGAGATGCGTGATGGTGAGCGGGAGCGCGAGGCCGAGCGAGGCGGGGAGGAGCTTCTCCAGGTGCAACGTGCTCGTGACGTCGATGATGCGGTCGTCGACGAAGCTCGGCTGGTCGGTGAGCTGGCGGAAGTGCGGATCCTTGCGCGTGAAGCCGATACGGAAGTCGGCGAGGTCGGCGGCCGAGAGGGCGACGCTCACCTGTCCCGCGTAACCGGGTTGGTTGATCACCTTGCCGAGCCGGATGTCGTCCACCCAGAGCTCGAGCGAATCGGCGGGGCCGATCGTGGAGGGAGCGCCACTCGCGGCGGGAAGGCGCAGGATGCCGACGGCGAGCTCCTGCACCGCGGCGAGATTGGGCGGCGCGGCGCCGGGCTCGACGGTGTAGACCATGTAGCCGCCGTCGCACGCCACGTAGCGCTGCCGCCCGATGGAGGCCGCGGCCCCGCTCGCGACGACGAGTGCGGAGTCGGCACCCGTGCACGAGAGCGTGTCGCCCTTGTTGGCGAGATAGGCGTTCTGGATCTTCTGCCGCAGCGCGAAGAAGCGGTTGAAGTCCACGCGCACCTCGGGGAGCCACGCGCCCTGCCCGGGGCCGCTGTTCACCGGCGTGCGGTACATGTAGAAGTTGTTCGCGTCGCGCCCGAGCTTCACGTACATCTGGAGCTCGCCGCGCTCGCCCCAGCCGTTGCGGCGACCGCGGGCCCAGAGGCGCAGCTCCTGATAGCCCATGAAGCTCTGCTGGCCGTTCGGAAAGCGGTAGTACGCCTCGGCGCGCCCGAACACCGGGACGTTGCCGGCCTGGAGCCGCAGCGAACGCTCGTTGATCTGCACGGAGCCAAGGGAGAACTGCGCCGTGCGCGTGTCGGCCTGATCGCTCACGCCTGGTGGTGATTCGTAGTCGTTGCCGCTCGTGGTATTGCGATCGGCGGAGCCGACGAGGGACGTCTCGGTGTAGCCGCCGGCTGGAGTCTCACCTGCGATGCCGGCAAGCGTCTGGTCGTTGCGCTTGATCCACGGCGCGCCAACGAGCTTGAGGCGCGCGAGCGGCAGCTGCGTGAACTCGTCGTCGCGCGCGCCAACGCCGCTCACGACCGTGACGCGCAGCGCACGCACGCGGCGCAGCAGCACGTCGTTGAGCGTGTCGTCGGCTGTGCGGAAGGGGACGCGTACGAGGACCCACTGGAGCGTGCGCACATTGCCGACGGAGTCCGTCTGCTGCGTGAAGCGCTTGCCGAAGCGCGTCCATCGACGGGAATCGCTCAGGTCGATGACGAAGCGCAGAAGCCGCTCGCGGTCGCGCGCCGAGCTCGGGAGGTTGAGGACGTTGTCGAGATCGATGTCCTCTTCGTCCAGCCTGTTGTTGTGCACCGTACAGTTGGTGCGCGTGTCACCGAGCTTCGGTGTGGTGCGGTCAGTACCGTTGCACAGCGGCACGTTGAACGCCTTCGCCATCCCGGCACCGTCGACGACGGCGAGCGTGTCGGCGACGTCGCCCGGCAGGCCGGTGTCGTTCACCTGCGCGTTGAAGGCGCGCGAGATCGGATCGCGCTCGGAGTCGAGGCGGTCGAAGCCGACGAGGCGCTTACCGCGAAAAAGCGAGTCGGGCCTGGCGCCGCGCTGGACGAGGAGCGTCTCGGGGGCGAAGGCGATGGCGTTCTCGCTGATCTCGCCGAGGTCGAAGACGAGCGTCGGATTGCTCGTGCGCCGAGCGGTCGCAGTGTCCACGAGCGTCCAGAACTCCAGGTTCTCCGCGCGCGAGAGGTCGACGCCCGAGGAGCTCAGCACCGTGCGCGCCGAGCGATAGCGGCGCCCGCTCGGCGCGGTCGGCACAGTCCACTCGAAGGAGCGCGAGGCGGGATCGTAGCGGCCGCCGACGCTGAGCGGATAGAGGGTGAGCCACAGCAGCTGCTCGGTGCCGATGACGTTGAGGCCGGCGAGCGCGGCGTTCGGGTCGATGCTGTCGCTCTTCACGAGCACCGG
>JAYUTY010000504.1:0-3050 GCA_043754875.1 Gemmatimonadota bacterium | reverse complement strand
CCTCGGCGTCCTCGTCGATCACGCGCTCCTTGAAGTCCGCCGTGCCCCACGTGGTGGGCACGCCCTTGGTGGAGAAGAGATCCTTCACGCCATACGGCAGCCCGTGCAGCGGCCCACGATACTTTCCGGCGCCGATCTCGCGGTCGGCTGCCGCGGCCTCGGCCATCGCCGACTGCTCCATGATCGTCACGGCGCAGTTGAGCGTGGGGTTGAGGCGCTTGAGCCGATCCAGGTAGAGCCGCGTCAACCGCGTGGACGTGATCTTCCGTGCGCGGAGCATGGCCGAGAGGCGGTGCGCGGGGAGGAAGGCGATCTCTTCGTCGGAGCTCGGCACCGTGCCGCTCCACTTCGCCGGCAGGTACGGCGTGCGATCGAACGCGTGCACGCCATGCTCCTTCACCATCCGCTCCATCAGCGCGCCCGTGCCACCCGGATACGGCATGAACTGCTCGGCCGGCGCCTCGCCGTTGCCGAGCGGATAGGCGGGCTGCTGGGCCGGCTGCTGCGCCTGGGGTGCCGCCGCGGCAACGGCCCGACGTGTGGAGTCGGCGGTCGCCTGCGCGCGGGCGAAGGCTGGAACGAAGGTGGACGCGGCCGCGCCCGCCAGCGACATGAAGAGGAAGGCGCGCCGGTCCACTTCACCGTTCGTCGCGTCCTCGTGCTGTTCGGCAATGGCCGCGAGGTCGGGCTGGGCGGCGTCGAGTATGTCGTTCGGATCGGTCACGATCTGGCTCCTGATGGCGGCTGCAAAGGGGAGCAGCACAATGCCAAGCGGCGCTGGCGTCCGCAACCTGCGTGACGACCCGGACGCGCTATATCTTCGGCCCATGGACATCGACCCTTTTGCGGTGCAGGACGACAGCGACCAGTCCGCCGAGACCGATCGGGCGGACGCTGCGGCGAGCCCGACGCAGGTTGCGGCACGGCGGGACCGGCTGAACAGCTACGTCGCCGTCACTGTCGCGCTGCTCGCGACCTTCGCGGGCATCTGCAAGGTGAAGGACGACAACATCGGGCAGGCCATGCAGCAGGCGCAGGCCGACAAGGTCGATCACTGGTCGTACTACCAGGCGCGGAACCTCCGGCAGGAGGTCGCCGAAGCCACGGCGACGCAGCTCGAGGCGGCGAGCGCCGGGCAGCCTCCGGCGGGGCAGGCGCGCTATGCGCCGCTGATCGCCCGCTACCGGGCGCTCGCCGCCGAGCAGGGGACGAAGAAGCAGGAGATGCGGAGCGCGGCGGAGGCGGACCAGCGCACGTACGATGCGCTCAACTACCGGGACGATCAGTTCGATCTCTCCGACGCACTGACGGCGATCGCCATCTCCCTCCTTGCACTGACGTCGCTGACGCACAAGCGCGCCCTCTTCTGGGTTGCGCTCGTCGCGACCGCGCTCGGCGTGCTGATGGGACTCGCCGGCCTGGCTGGATGGCATGTGCACCCGGACGCGCTCTCACGGCTCCTCTCGTAGGCGCGGCGATTCGGGCGCTACGGCGTCCGGCTACCCGTGACGTGGATGCTGCCAAGCATGCCAAGCATGGCGTGCGAGGGCGACTTCGCATCATTCGAGAAGGTGCAGATCATTGTGTAGTCGCGCCCCGGCAGCATGTCGACCTCGAGCACGCCGAGTGGCGCTGATCCGGCTGGCGAGTGCAGGACGCCGATGGGCGATTCGATCAGCGCATCCACGTCGCCGCCGGCCTTCTGGACGTCCATCGCCCGGAGCAGCGTGACGCCAGGCTTGAGCACGAACATGTTGACCTCGTGCCGGAAGCTGCCCCGGTTCGCGAACGCGAAGCGGTGGTGCCCCGGTGCGAGCGTGCGCGGGGCGCGGATGAACGCGTAGTCCGTGGCGACGATCGTGTCGGCGGGTTCGGGTCGCGGGCGCTTGATGGTTACTGGTGACATGCCTGTCGGCACGACCGGCGGCACCACTGGCGCGCGAGACACGGTGAACGCCGAGTACATGCCCATCGCGCTGTGCAGCTTCGCCTTGGGCGTGTCCTGCTTGATGCACATCACGACATAGGTGCGTCCCGGCAGGAGCTCGGTCGAGAGCGCGGCGGCCGCGCGCTCGCCCGGTCTGGCGAAGACCACACCAACAGGCGCGTCGCGGAACGGTGCGACCGGTGTGTCGGCGTTGATCGCGGCCATGAACTGTTGCACGCTGACGCCGCGCTTGAGGAGGCTGACGTTGAGCTCGTGCGCGACCTTGCCGCGGTTGACGAAGCGGAACGTCGTCCGGCCGGCGGGTAGGGTGCTCGGCGCCTGGAACGCGTAGTCGAGCCCGACGATGTCCACCACGTGCGCAGGTGGCAGGATGGTCATTGGACCGACCCGCGTGAGGTGAAGGTCTACCCCGGTTGGTGCCAGGAACGAGAGCGCAGCGGCCCACTCGAGGATTCGCATGCGCCCAGTATGCGAGCCGCCATGCACTGCGGCAAGCGACGTGTCGTGCACTGCACCACCAGTGGCGACGAGCGGCTCGAACTCGTAAGCTCCGTCCGGCCTCACTGGCGTCTCGCCAACATCTCACTCACTCATCTCATCCGACCTCTCACCTCGCTCGCGATGCTGACGCAGGCTGTGCTGGCCCTCGCCGCCCAGCCCCGTGCCGTGAGCGCTCAGTCGCTCGCGCGGTTGGCGGACTCGCTGATGGCGCCCTATGCTGCGACTGGTGGACCGGGCGCGAGTCTGCTCGTGATCCACGCCGGCCGCGTCGCGTACCAGCAGAGCTACGGCCTGGCCGACGTCGAGCGCCGGGTCGCCGTCACCCCCGCCACTAACTTCCGCCTGGCGTCGCTCTCCAAGCAGTTCACGGCAACGGCCGTCATGCTGCTCGTCGCCGACGGAAAGCTGCACTACGAGGACGACGTCACGACGCTCGTCGCCGGGCTGCCGGCGTTCGCCAGGGGCGTCACCGTGCGCCACCTGCTGAATCACACGGGCGGGCTGCCCGACTACGAGGACTTCGTCCCGGACAGTCAGACCGCGCAGGTGCACGATCGCGACGTCCCGGCCCTGATCGCGCACGCCACCACGCCGAAATTCA
>JAYUTY010000503.1:0-3059 GCA_043754875.1 Gemmatimonadota bacterium | reverse complement strand
CGCCGATGAAGAACGGCTGCACCGACGGATCGAGGCGAACGAGCATCCGCGCGATGGCGAGCCCTGGATAGAGGTGCCCACCCGTCCCACCGCCGGCGAAGAGCACCGTGGTGCGCGCGGCGCTCATCGGTCGCCGGTCCGCTGCGCCAGAGGATCGGTGGCACGACTGCCGATCACGCGCTCCCTGACGCTGCCGATGTTGACGAGGATCCCCGTCAAGAACATCGTGAGCACGATGTTCGAACGGCCGTAGGAAACGAAGGGCAGCGTCAGGCCGGTTGTGGGGAGCAGTCCGACAACCACGCCGATGTGCAGATAGGCCGTGAGCACCGTCACGAACGTCAGGCCCACCGCAACGAGCTGCAGAAACGGGGAGCGTGCTTGACGCGCGATGCGGAAGCCCAGCAGCGAGTAGGCCGCGAAGGCGATGGTGACTGCCGCCAGCCCGACGAAGCCCCACTCCTCCCCGATATTGCTCGCGATGAAGTCGCTGTACGGAAAGGGGAGGAACCCGTACTGCTGCCGACCCTGCCCGAAGCCGTTGCCGAACAGGCCACCGGAACCCACAGCGATGAGCGACTGCTTGAGCTGATAGTTCACCTGCGATGGCGCCGCGCCCGGATCGAGAAAGGCGCTGAGGCGCAACATCGCATACTGCACCTTCTCGATCTTGTGCCAGAGCAGCGGGATCGCCAGCGCGCAGAGCGTCACGAAGTGCGCGATACGTACGCCGCCGGCGAACAGGAGCACCGCGAGCAGCAGGGTGTAGAGCATCGCGACCGAGAGATCGGGCTCGAGTGCGGCGAGGATGTCGGCAACGCCGATCACCAGAAAGAAGGGGAGCACTCCCTTGGTGAGTCGCCGCAGCTGATCACCCTTCTTCACGATCAGCATCGAGGTCCAGATCACCACCCCGAGCTTGCCGAACTCCGACGGCTGGATCGACGTGCCGAAGAGGAAGCGCTTGGAGCCGTTGATCCGCGGCGCGATGCTCTCGGGGAGCACGAGGCAGAGGAAGAGCGTGAGGAGCGTCGCCCACATCAACGGCCACGCCCAGTCGCGCCAACGCTCGGCGTCGAGCTTCGCTGCAACGGCAAACGCCACGATGCCGGCGAGCACACCGGTGCTCTGCCGAGCGACGTAGAACCAGTTGTTGCGGTTCTCCTGCATCGCGACGATCGCGCTCGCGCTGTAGAGCACCGCAAGCCCGAAGGCGAGCAGCACGGCCATCACGAGCACGAGGCCACGCGCTTCCGGCCCCATGCGCCATCGCTCGCGTATCTGGGTCGAGGTCGCGTGACGTTCCCGTTCCGCCCCGTGCGGCATCGCGGGTGCGGTCACCCGTTCAGTCCTCCCGACTCAGCGGCGATTCGCTTGAAGGCGCGGCCGCGCTCCTCATAGTTGTCGAACATGTCGTAGCTGGAGCAGGCGGGCGAGAGCAGCACAGCGTCCCCTGGCTGCGCAGACTCTCTCGCCAGCTGGAGCACGGCGGCAAAGTCCGCTGGCGCGCGGAGAACATCGACGACTCCCTGAAGATCATTCTCGATGCGTCGCGCGGCCTCGCCATAGGCGACCACGCGCCGAACCGTGCGACGCAGCTCGTCCGCGAGTGCCGTATACGGCTCGCCCTTGTGGCGCCCGCCCAGCAGCAGCACCGTCGGCCGATCCATTCCCCGGAGCGCGACCAGCGTCGACGCGACGTTCGTCGACTTGGAGTCGTTGATCCACTGGACATCGTCGTACCGTCCAGCGGGCTCGATCCGATGCTCCAGCGCGCGGACGGCGCGCAGCGCGTCGGCGACCTTGGCGCGCGCGGCCGGCGCCCGATGCAGCTCGTCGGCACCGATCACCGCGAGCGCGGCAGCCAGTGCGTTCGCGACGTTGTGATCACCGAGCAGCACGAGATCGCCGCGCGGCATCAGGGGCTCGCCGAGCACGACGAGCATCCCGGTGGCACGATCAAAGTAGCCGTCAGCGGCACCGGCCCGCGTGGTGAAGCGAAGGTGCGCGCCCCGTACATGCGCGACCATCCGCTGCACCGCGTCATCGTCAGCGTTGCTCACCCAGACGGACTCGTCGGCCGCGTTCTGAAACAGCAGCGCCTTGTCTGCGAAGTACTCCTCGACGCTCGCGTAGCGATCGAGGTGGTTCGCCGACAGATTCGTCAGCACGCCAACGCTGGGAGCGATGCTCGGTGTGTCGTGCAACTGGAACGAGGACGTCTCGAGCGCGATCCAGTCCGGCGCGCGCGGCCGAAGCGCCACCTCGGCGAGCGGCGTCCCGATGTTGCCCGCCGCGATGGCGTCGTACCCGAGCGATTCGAGAATCCGCTGCACGATCGCCGTCGTGGTCGTCTTGCCGTTGGTGCCGGTGATCGCGATGTACCGCTGGTGCGGGAGAAACTGCATCGCGATCTCGAGCTCGCTGACGATGGGCACACGGGCCGCACGCGCCGCCTGGAGAACGGCGGCATCGGGAGGAATTCCCGGGCTGGCGACAACGAGCGCACTCTCCGTGACTCGAGACGTGTCGTGTTTTCCGACCTCCGCCTCGATGCCCACTTTCGAGCGCAGCAGGTCGGCGCCGTGGCGGGCCGTTTCACCGTCGCCCGCGTCGCTCGCGTACACGGCCGCTCCGGCGCGGGCGAGCAACTCAGCCGCCGCGACTCCGCTGCGCGCCAGTCCGAGCACGCTGATCTCGCCTCTCGTCCACGCGGCGGGCAGCGCCTCGGTGAGCGAACGCATGGGCATCTCAGCGAACCTTGAGCGTAGTGATGGCGAGGAAGGCACCGATGATCCCGATGATCCAGAAGCGCACCACGACCTGCTGCTCGCTCCACCCCTTCACCTCGAAGTGGTGATGAAGCGGAGCGCGCAGGAAGACGCGGTTCTGCTGCGCGTACTCGAGCCCCTTCGTCTTCCGGTGATACTTGAAGACGAAGCGCTGCACGAGCACCGACACGGTCTCGGCGATGAACACCATGCCGATGAAGATGAGGAGAAATTCCGACTTGAGCAGGATGGCGACGGCGCCGATCGCGCCCCCAAGGGCGAGTGAGC
>JAYUTY010000502.1:0-8986 GCA_043754875.1 Gemmatimonadota bacterium | reverse complement strand
TGCTGCTCAAGCTGAGCACCTACGTTCGGGCGCGCGGCCGGCTGGAGGATGCGCTCGCCCACACGCTGATCGATCCGCAGACGGGAGTCTACAGCGCGTACGGGCTGCATCAGCTCGCACAGCAGTTGGAGGCGCGGGCGTTGAGGAACAAGGAGCCGTTCGCGTGTCTCGCGGTGACGGCCGTCGGTGGGCAGGATTCGTCACCGGGCATGTCCACGAGCTCCTCGCTCACCTACATCGCCGACGTCTGCCGCTCGCAGAGCAGAAAGTCCGACGTGGTCGGCTATGTTGGCGAGAGTCGGTTCGCCATCCTGGCGCCCGACACGGACACGATCGGGGCGCGTCAGTTCGTGGATCGGCTCCAGCGGGCGCTTGCGCGGAGCTCCGTGAATGCGGGAGAGCCCTCGGCGCCTGCCTTCCATGCCGGATACTACGCGGTCAAGGACCTCAGCACGGCCGGGGTGAAGGTGGACGAGGTGGTGCGGCGCGCTGAAGCGGCGCTGCAGCATGCACAGATCGGGGGGCGTACGTCAGGATCGTTCAGCTTCGACGAGCTGCCGACGGGTTGATGCAGCACCCGTAGCGATGGCGCTACAAAACACAAGACTTTCTGACCGCTCTATAAAAACGCGACCACTCAGGTGGTCGCGTTTTTGTCACACCTGAGGATTAACTCAGGAATTGACTTGACAGGATCGCCTAGCGGAGTCATCATGGTGATGCGTGTCACAGGGTATTGTTGTTGCGCAGTGGCAACAGCTGTGATCAGCGCACCGCATGTGTTGCATCTGTCCACTCCCGACGCCGGGTATCCCCATCGCCTCCTCACCGATTTCCATGGGCTCCATCAGCGACCCAGCCGACGATCACGTCTCGCGGCTCACCGACTCGGCCGTCTCGCTCAGAGCGCCGGCCGATGATGGCTTTCTTGCTGACACCACCACGGTGCCGATGGAGGCGCGCGCGACGATCCGGATTCTCGTGATCGACGACGATCGTACGCTGCGCGAGGGGTGCGCGAGCGTGCTGCGGGTGGAAGGCTACAACGTGGAGTGCAGTGGACGAGGCGACGAGGCGCTGGATCTCTTCCGCCGGTCGCGGTTCGACATCGTGCTGATCGACCTGTACATGACGCCGGTGCCGGGGATCGACATTCTGAAGGGAGTGCTGGCAGCGCAGCCGAACACGATCGCGATCGTGATGACCGGCAATCCGAGTGTGGCCTCCAGCCTCGAGGCACTCAGGGTCGGCGCGTGGGACTATCTCTCCAAGCCGTTCTCGGGAACGCATCTTCATCTGATGTTCGGCCGAGCGGCGCATGCGGTGCTCGCGCAGCGCGAGCGGCAGAACACGTCGGCGCAGCTGGCGCAGCAGCATGGCAACAGCGACCGCGTGACGCTGCTCGGCGTGTCACCTGCGTTTCGTGCAGCGGTGGAGCTGGCGCGCAAGGTCGCGGCGACCAACGCTTCGGTGATGCTCGTGGGCGAGAGCGGCACGGGCAAGGAGATGTTCGCCCAGTTCATCCATCGCCACAGCCGTCGCGCGAACGAAGCGCTCGTGCCGCTCAACTGTGCGGCGCTCCCGGAGCATCTGCTCGAGTCGGAGCTGTTCGGTCATCGCAAGGGATCGTTCACGGGTGCGGACCGCGACAAGACCGGCCTGCTCGAGGCGGCGCATGGCGGAACGATGTTCCTCGACGAGCTCACCGAGATGGCGGTGCCGCTCCAGGCAAAGCTCCTCCGCGTCGTCCAGGACGGCGTGGTGCGCAAGGTCGGCAGCGAGCAGCAGGACGCGGTGGTGGACATCCGATTCATCTCGGCCACCAACCGTGATCCGCGGAAGGCGATCCAGAGCAAGAATCTCCGGGAAGATCTCTACTACCGCCTCAACGTCGTCGCGATCACGCTGCCGCCGTTGAGGGAGCGAGTGGAGGACATCCCGATTCTCGCGAACTTCTTCCTCGGCCATTTCTGGAAGCGGCATCATACGACTCGCGACGCGATTCCGAAGTTCAGCGGCGAGGCGCTGCAGTCGCTGCAGGAGCGAGCGTGGCGAGGGAACGTTCGTGAGCTCCAGAACGTGGTGGAGCATCTGGTGGTGCTGGCACAGCCCGGAGCCACCATCGAGGCCGCGGACATTCCTGTGACGCAGGGCCGCGATCAGAATGTGACCGGTGAATTCCCGACGGCCGGGATTCCGGCACCGATGCACGACGCCTATCACGTGGCGAAAGACCAGGTGCTGGCGAACTTCGAGAAGGAGTACGTGGCGCGTCTCGTGGCCCGGGCGTCCGGCAACATGTCGCGCGCCGCGCGTCTCGCCAGCGTGGACCGGACGACGCTCTATCGGCTGCTGGAACGCCACGGCTTTCGGCGGGATTCCAACGATTCCGGTTCATAAAGGTCGCTGTCCCTCTTTCCGAAAGGGGTCCTGCCCCCGAGATTACAGGCCATCTCTGGGGCAGTCTTCCAATGGCCCTGATCGACGTGCGGCGTCGCTTTTGCGCCCCGTCGCCCTCTCAGCCTGCGCCACCGGATAATTGTATTGGTTGACCGCGATGTATCTGCGAGACGAAGCGAGAGTGCCGAGCCGGAGCCAGTGGGCGCATTGCGCGCTGACGCCGAGCAGATGACATCCGAGCCGCAGCGGGCGGCGACGGATGAGTTCAAGCACCACATCTCGAGCAGCGATGGCGTGAATGCGGTAGTGGAGATCGCGCACGACATGCGCTCGCCGCTCACGTCGATCCTCTTTCTTGTGGACACGCTGCGACGCGGTCAGAGCGGTCCCGTGACGGAAGTGCAAGAGCGCCAGCTTGGGCTCATCTATGGCGCGGCGCTCGGGCTCAACACGCTCGCAAGCGACGTGATCGACGCGGTGCGTGGTGGGCAGCGCCTGGTGGACGGCATGCCGGTACCCTTCGCGATCTCGCAGGTCGTCCTGGGCGTGTGCGACACGGTGCGTCCCATCAGCGAGGAAAAGAAGCTGCCGATCATGCAGCGTCTCTCGGCGGCCGACGGACGGCGCGGCTATCCGGCGGCGTTGAGCCGCGTGCTGCTGAACCTGATGACGAACGCGCTCAAGTACACCAACGAGGGTTCGGTGACGGTGGGGTGCGCGGAGCGCTCGAGCTCGCGAGTGGAGTTCTGGGTGGAAGACACGGGCGAGGGAATTCCGCTGAGCGTGCAGAGCATGCTGTTCGACGGGTTCCGGCCGAGCGCGAACGGGATGCGCTTCTCGAACGCCGGACTGGGGCTGGCGATCTGCCAGGATTTCCTGAACGCGATGGGGAGCTCGCTGCAGGTGGATTCGACGCGGGAGACGGGGACGCGGTTCTCGTTCGAGGTGGAGCTACCGCTGGCGTAGAGTGTCGCGGGTAGCCGGGCGATCGCCAGTGGGAAGAGTAGGAGCAGTGGGAACAAGAAGAGGCCAGCGGAGCAATCCGCTGGCCTCTCGTATTCTGCGACTCTTCAGCTTCGAGAAGGAACCGGCGAAAGCCGGACCCCCTTATTGATCAGACTGCGTTGTTCTTGCGGCGACGATAGCCAGCGCCGAGCACGCCGACGAGGCCTGTGCCGAGAAGCACAAGCGACGCTGGCTCCGGAACCGCGTTCGTGTTGGCACGCGCCGCGACGGAGAAGCTATCGAGTCCGCCCTGGTCGTCACTCGTCCTCGCACCGAGGCCGATCGACGTTGCGCTGCCGATGAAGCTGTTGAACGCGTTGAAGTCGGCAGTACCGGAAACGAAGCCGAAGAAGAAGCCAGCGTTACCCGTACCGGGGCCTGTCGCGGGGAGATTGACGGGAGTGATCGCCGCGCTCGTGAAGAGCGCTGTGCTGCCATTGTAGAGCGTGACGCGCAGATCCTCGAGCCGAATGAAACCGCCGCCCGGCTCGGACAGATTGGCGAGAACGAGGAAATTCTCTGCCGTGAAGTTGGTACCGCTCGTGAGAAGCACTCCGCTCTGCTGCTGCACGGTGGCATCGGTGAAGCCGCATCCGGACGTGCCAGTCGGCGTGACGCATCCTGAGCCGGCGCCTGTTCCTTTCGTCTGGAGGGTGAGGATCGGATTCACGGTGCCGAGCCCGTTGCCCGTACTACCGATGAAGCCACTCACCTGAACCAGTTGCGCGTTGGCGATCGACGGCGCTGCCGCAGCGGCGAGCACGAGCGCTGCACCCTTCAAGAATTTGATCATGCTTTCTCCTCGCGGTCCGAAGTGGACCGTCGCTACGTGGACCGCGTCGAGCGGCGTCGCCGTACCATCAGTGATCCCGGCAAACCGGAACAGCGCAATGCACATGCCTCCAGAAACGGCTGGAGCGGAAATGACCAAATGTTTTATTGTGTAACGATTTAGGTTTTTCCCGAAGCGTGCTCTTCCACGGCACGGGAGTGCAAATTGTTGCAGGTGTGCAACAATGTCTGTCGGCCGTGTGCATCAGCCGATCTTCCTCAGCAAGCGAACACAAAAGGAGGGTCTCGGTACTGCCGAGACCCTCCTTTCACTGCCACTATTTCTATCAGGTACGGACGTCAGTCACCGAGAAGTCTCGGCTGGTAGTGCTGCCGGCCAATGCAATAGATCAGCCGACGAGCGAAAGTCAGTCGGCGTTCAGACGTTGGCGTTCTTGCGGCGGCGGTAGCCGGCGCCGAGGACTCCGATCAGACCCGTGCCGAGCAGAACCATGGAAGCCGGCTCTGGGGTGGAGGTCGTCGGGGTGCAGCCCTTGATGCCCTCGGTGGCGCCGTTCGTGGTGCACTCGAGCGAGTTCGGCAGACCCTGCGCCTTGACGTAGATGGCAGCGCCGTTCGCCGAGAGATACTGGGCAGAAGTGCCGCCAGTCAGCCTAAAGCTGAAGGTGATGTTGTTGCCGGCCAGGATGGCGCCGTTGATGCCAGGGCCGGTCTCCGCCAGGAAGTCAAAGATCTGGCCGTTGGCCATGGCATCAACAGAGTATGACCACTTGGCCGTGCTGGCATTCGTGGTCGAGCCAATCACGACGTTCGTGATGCCGAAGGTCGGTGCGAAGTCGATACCAACCTTCGTCAGGCTTGGGGTGCCCGTGCCCGAGACATTCGTGACGGTCAGTGACAGAAGGCCACCGGCGGTGACATTCAGGTTGCTGGAGAAGCAGAATTGCTCCAACGATCCCAGCGGGTTGGCGCAGAAGTCTGCGGCTCGCGCAGTGCTGATCGGCGCGACGAGCGCTGCAGCAAGCATGAGTAGTGCGAGATGGCGCTTCATGACGCGGGGTCCTCGTGCGGATGGGTAACGAAAAAAGGGGGGGGACGCCGCACCACGTTGGCACAATAGGAGCGGACGCAAAGCTAAATAGCAACCGCCATGCCGGACTCATGCAAATTTAGAGAATTCTCAAGTCTCTGTGACACAATCACTTACAAGTTAATAAACTCCTGATCGTACCATGAGCGGCTCAAAAGTTGTGGTGCCAGCGCGACAAAATGTGCCAAGCGCTCACACCATCAACAGAGGCTGCCTTCAACGCCGCGACAACTATCTAGCTCTCTGTCCGCTTCCGTAGCGCCGCATGGGCGCCAACGAGATCGAGGATACAGAAGCCACTGCCCAGAATGAGCGCCTTCAGAATGGCCTTCTTGGCACCTTGCGCCACGAGCGGATTGGCAGCCATCGCCTTGAGCGCGAGGGGCACCACCGTGAGAAAGGTCAGCCCCAGGCCCAGAAGGGTCAGCAAAAAAAGAATCAGGACGCCGCCCAGCACTCGGCGAGTCGCTCGCTTTCCGCGAGCGATCGCGGAGGCCAGCAGCAGGTAGAGGCCGAGATGGGGGAGCCCTAACGCACCCATCGTCCCGCCGATGATGCCGAACTCCCAGTCCGGGTTGCCGAAGCGCATGGGATACCAGGCGAGGGCGATGTCGGTCAGACCCAGGAAGAGCAGTCCCCCGCCGATCCAGCTCAGCAATCGCCAGGCATCGGGCACGTTGGTGAGTGCACGCCCTCCGGCGAGATCACGCGGCACGGGACGCTGGGCGGCTTGGGCTTGCGCGAGAATTGGCATGACTGTTGGCGGAGGGGGCGGCGCTCGTGCACGAATCCGCTTCAGGAGCGGAGCGCAAGATGCCCCATCAGGGACGAACGCGCCATAGGGATCTTGTCGACATGACGGACCTACCGCACGAGATGGAACTCCGTCTGCCGCTTCCACGCCCACCGCACCGTGCCCTGAGCGTCGAGCGTGACGTCCTCTTCCTGCGCGCTCCGCACGGGCTGACCACCCCATTCCGGGACGGGCGAGGTGGCCTGCAGCTCCACCGAGAACCACATGCTCGGGATGACGCGGGCGTCGCCGCGGCCAGGCACGCCGTCCTGATAGTCCCACAGACCGATGAGTGGGCCGGCACCGTGACCATTCAATCCGATGGGATGTGAATAGATAGTGCCGTCGATCCCCTCGGCGTGCGCCTTCGCCAGCGCGGCGCGGAGCACCTGATTCCCCGTGCGGCCGACTCGCAGCTCGCTCACGAGGATGTCCTGCAGGCGATTCGAGGTGGCGAGCGCCTTCACCAGACCGGCGGGAGCCGTCGTCTCGCCCTCGCGAAGGACGTAGCCCATGTGCTGGGTGTCAGTATTCAGCCGCATGGCAGTGATGCCGAAGTCGCAGTGGAGCACGTCACCGCGCTGGATGATGGGGTTGTCGCCGAGCTGCTCCTCGGTCGATCCCTTCCGCTGCACCTCGACGGACGGGTGGAACCAGGTGCCCAGGCCGAGGTCGTTGACGCGCTGGCGCATCCACCAGACGACGTCCTCGGTGCGTGTCACCCCCGGTGTGATGACCTGGCTGGAGAAGGCGGTCTCGATGATCTGCCACGCCACACGCGTCATGCGCTCGTAGGCGACTTCCTCGGCGGGTAGCCGCGTCGCGATCAGCTCGAGCGGCAGCGATTCCGCATCGGTGAAGCGGGCGGCCCATCTGGGGCCGAGGGCCTGGCGCATCCCATCGAGCTCGCCGGAGGAGAGGCCATCGGAGAAGGCGAAGACGCGCGAGCGGTCGATGGCGATCGAGCGCGGATTGCGCTGCTCGATGGCGCGCCGGAGCACCTGCCATTGCGCATCGCCCCAGAGCTCGGCCTGCTGGCCGCCGCGGGCACCAGCGGGACCGGCGGCGGGCGCCGTGGAGCGCACTGCCTCGAAGACGCCGCCCTGAGAAGTGCCGCCGAGCGCGATGCGCTCGACGCGGCAGGGGACGATGCCGCGCGCGTCCGGCCGCTCCGGGTGGGCGCACTGATCGAAGAAGAGATAGATCGTGCGTCGCCGAGCCGAGAATGTCGTGGGGGAGACGAGCGACGCAAAGACGGGATCCTCGTTGTACTCGCGCATCGGGACGACCCACATGTCCACGCCACGCTTGCGCATGAGCGCCGGAAGGACGGTGGCCATGCGCGTCTCGAGCCATCGCTGCTGCTCAGCCGCCTGCTCGCGCAGGGTGCCGAAAGGGCGCTCGACCGAGGTCGCGACACCTGCCGGGGCGTTCTGCGACAGGGCGGGAGTTGCGAGGCCGATACTGAGGCTCAGTGACCAGAAAACGAACACTGGCCACCGAGAGGCGTGCCTCAACTTCTGGTCAGAGCGACCGACAATCATCAGCGGCACCTCGAACACTCCTTATTCAGGGGACCAACACCATGAGCACAACACATTCACTCGCTCGCCGCACGGCGATGTCCGCCGCGGTTGCCTGCTTCTGCCTGATCGCGCCGGCTGCTGCGCGCGCGCAGGGTGAGGCGCATGACATGTCCGAGCTCGAGACGATGCCGAAGTTCAGCTCGGCCGGCGCCACAGCGCGACTGATCCAGAAGTCCTACCCGGATGCGCTCAAGCGCGCTGGCGTGAACGGCACGGTGCAGCTGGCCTTCGTCGTCAGCGCGCAGGGAAAGGTAGAGGCGGGGACAGTGGAAGTGATCGCGGCGTCCGCGCCGGCGCTGGGTGAAGCCGCCAAGCAGATCGCCGACAAGATCGAGTTCACGCCGGGCACGATCAAGGGCGAGGCGGTACGCGCCCGGGTGCTGCTGCCGTTGATCTACAAGGCCAACTAAGCAATCGACACACAAGGGCAGTTCCGCACCTGTCCACACATACGGACGGGCGACTTCGCCCGTCCGCTTCGCAGGACCCCGCTCGACCTCGCGCGCGACAGCGCGCATCCAACCGTCCAGGACCAGACATCCGATGCGCCTCAACTTCCAATCACTCCGCAGCAAGCTTCTCGCGCTCTTCCTGGGAGCGGCGATCGTTCCGCTCAGCATCGCCACCCTGCTCGCCGTGCGGAACAGCCAGGCAGCGGTGGAGCGACAGGTCGGGAATGCGCAGGCGGCATCGGCCCAACAGCTGGCGCGCCTGATCGATCGCATCGTCTACGAGCGCGTGCTCGGCCTGCGCGCGGCGGGTGGCGGCGGCGAGCTGGCCGCGGCGGCGCTGGGAATGGGCGACTCGACCAACACGATGAATGCGCTCGCGGGGGTGAAGTCGGCGGCGCGAGTGGCGCGTGCGGTTCGCATGTACTCGCTGGCGGGAGCGCTCGTCGGCGCGAGCAGCGCTGCAGACAAGAGCGACGGGGAGACGAATCCTGCGAGCGCGCCGTGGTTCAGAGGCGGGCTCTCGGCGAAGTCCACGTACATCGGACCGGTGACGAAGGATGCCGATGGGCATCTGATCGTGCGTCTCGCGGACGGAGTGACGTCGGCGCGCGGCGACCGGCTCGGCGTGATCGTGATGGATCTCGACTGGGATGCGGTGAACGCGCAGGCGCTGCACCCGATCGAGGAGGGCGCGGCAGCTTCCGGAGTCAAGACGCTGCGCGTGGTGATCGCCGACAGCACGGGCAAGGTAGTGGCGTCGACCGTCTCGGCCGACGTCATGTCCCGGTCGATCGATGCGCGCGAGTTGTCGGGCGCGCTCCATGCGCGGAAGCCGGGCGCGGCGGTCTCGCCGTTCCTGAGCGGCGAC
>JAYUTY010000501.1:0-3071 GCA_043754875.1 Gemmatimonadota bacterium | reverse complement strand
GTGCATTGGTCGTGGCCAGCCCGCCCGCCGCGATCGTGCGCACCTTTACGGACGGCGTGGCTCGCTACGAGGCAGCGGATTACCGCGGCGCGCAGCGTCTCTTCGAGAGTGTGGGCGCTCGTGCCCCGCGCGCAGTAGATGCCTGGGCGAACGCGGGCACGGCAGCGTGGGCTCGAGGCGACACTGCCGCCGCCGCGCGAGACTGGCAGCGCGCGCTGCGCCTCGAGCCGATGGACGCCGAGACGAGGGAGCGACTCACGCCGCTACAGCCGGAGTCCTTGTCGGCGCGCGCATCGGTCGCGCCCGTGTCACCCGATGCGTTGGCCGTTGCGACACTCGTGCTCTGGATCGTCGGCTGGCTGGTGGTAGCGATTCCGCCGGCTCGGCGGCCGCTCACCGCGCGCGCCTGGGCAGGCGGAGCCATCGTCGCAGCGCTCCTCTGCCTCGTCGCAACACTCGAGGCACAGGATCGGCTCGACGGCCGCCCGCTCGCCGTGCTGCGCTCCGGGCGGAGCTTGCTCGATGGGCCCTCGCCCACGGCGCAGCCAGTCGCCGCCGGCTCGGCGGGCGAGGGAGGCACCCTTGGGGCGCGCGACGGGACGTGGGTTCGGCTCACGCTCGACGGTGCTCGTGCTGGTTGGGTGCCGGTGGAAAGCGTGCTCCCGATCGACGCGCCAGGCGATTGACCGCCTTGGCACCGCACGCCTAGCATTCGCCGAATGCCACGCGTCGCAGTCCTTCCGTCCGCCGTCGCCGACCAGATTGCCGCTGGCGAGGTGGTCGAGCGTCCGTCATCCGCCGTGAAGGAGCTGGTCGAGAATGCGCTCGACGCAGGCGCAACCTCGGTCGACGTGCTGGTCGAGGAGGGCGGGCGCCAGCTCATCCGCGTGAGCGATGACGGGTGGGGGATGGACCGCGACGACGCCGTGCTCGCCCTCTCGCGACATGCGACGTCGAAGATCCGTCAGGCGGCCGACCTCGTGGGCGTCTCGAGCTTCGGCTTCCGCGGCGAGGCGTTGCCGGCCATCTGCTCGGTGAGCCGACTCATCGTCGAGACGGCGCCGGCGGACGGCGCGGGAACCGCCGTGCACGCCGCGGCCGGCGCGATCGTGGAGGTGCGCGATGTGGCACGCCGGCGCGGTACGACGGTCACGGTCTCCCAGCTCTTCTTCAACGCGCCGGCGCGCGAGAAATTCATGCGCGGTGCGCGCGCGGAGTGGCGCAGTGTGCTCGAGACGATGACGACCGTGGCTCTGACGCGGCGCGGCGTGCGTCTGTCGCTCGTGCACGATGGCAAGAGCGCCTTCACGCTCCCAGCCGCCGTGTCGCTGCGGGAGCGCGTCGCGGCGCTCTGGGGCGCCGGCGCCGTCGACCGCATGCTGGACGTCGAGGACGTGCGCGGTGTGATCCAGGTGAGTGGGCTCGCCGAGCGTCCCGCCGACGTTGGAACGGGGAGCCGGCGAACCTTCGTCACCGTCAACGGCCGTCCCGTGCGCGACAACGGGATCCTCCGCGCCGCCGAAGCGGCGTACCGCTCGACGATCACGGCCGGGCTCCGCCCATCGCTGCTGCTCGAGATCGTCGTGCCCGCGGACGCCGTCGATGTGAATGTGCATCCCGCGAAGGCCGAAGTTCGCTTCCGGGACCGCTGGACGATGGAGCGTGCCGTCGAGGACGCCGTGCGTCGCGCGCTGGGCACGTTCGACGCTAGCGCGGCGCTGGGCATGCGGCGCTGGTCGACTACGGGCGCGGCGTACACTCCCTTCGTTGGCGAAACCGACGTTGCGCTGCTACGCACGAGCGCCGAGCGTGTCGATGGACTGTTCGCTCCCACTTCGGCCACTGACGACGGCGGTGCGTCGCGCATCGCGCCCGAGCCGGTCTTTCCGCCACTCGTCCATCCCGAGGAGCCGGCCACGTCCGTCGTGGTGCCGCCGCTCGTTCAGATGCGACGCATGTACATGGCGTTCGAGCACGACGACGGCCTCGTGCTCATCGATCAGCACTCGGCGCACGAGCGTGTGCTCTACGAGCAGTTCATGGGCATCCTCGAGCGTGGCGAGTCGCCATCGCAGCGGCTCCTCTTTCCGCTCACGCTGCACCTGAGCCCTGCCGAGGGCGACGCGTTCGAGGCCAACCGCGACACGCTCGCCACACTCGGCTTCGAGGTCGAGGGATTCGGTGGAAATACGCTCCTCGTGCACAGCGTACCCATGCCGCATCCGCGCTTCGACGCTGAGCGTTGCCTCCGCGACACGCTCGCCGCGCTCACCGGTGATCGCGCCGCGAGTGCGCATGCGCGCCACGAGCGACTGGCAGCCACGGTCGCGTGCAAGGCCGCGATCAAGGCGGGCGACGAGCTCTCACCGGGCGAGATGCGCGCGCTGTTCGTCGCGCTGCACGACACGAAGCTCCCCGCGCACGATGTGCATGGACGCTCCACGATCGTGCAGCTCTCGTGGTCCGAGCTCGAGCGCCGTTTTGGACGACAGTGAGCGCCCCGTCATCAGGGTGATCTGCGGACCGACCGGCGCGGGCAAGTCGGCGCTCGCGTTGCGATGCGCGTCGCTCGCTGACGTCACTATCGTGAGCGCGGATTCGCGCCAGCTGTACACCGGGTTCGACGTCGGCACCGCGAAGCCGAGTCGCGCCGAGCGCGCCGCAGTGCCGCACGAGGGGATCGACGTTCTGGACCCATCCGTGCGCGCCTCGGCAGCCTGGTGGGCTGGAGAGGCCGACGCGTGGCTCGAGCGCGCGCTTCGGGAGCAGCGCGTCCCGCTCGTCGTTGGTGGCACGGGGCTGTACCTGCGGGCGCTCCTCGGCACGTTGTTCGAGGAGATTCCAATGGAGGCGAGCTCGCGCGCCCGGTTGCAGGAGCACTTCGCATCGACGAGCGTCGACGAGCTGCGGCGCTGGGTTCGCGTGCTCGATCCCGCGCGGGCCGCACTCGGTCGCACGCAGCTGCTCCGCGCGCTGGAAGTGGCGCTTCTGACCGGTCGCCGGATCAGCGCGCTGCACGCGGCGCGCGCACGTCCGTCCCGGTGGCGCGCGCGCTATCTTCTGGTTGACCC
>JAYUTY010000500.1:0-9033 GCA_043754875.1 Gemmatimonadota bacterium | reverse complement strand
TGCCGCGCGAGCGGCACGACACTCCCCGCTTCTACTCCACCGTGACCGACTTGGCCAGATTGCGCGGCTGGTCCACGTTCAACCCGCGCTTCGCCGCGATGTAGTACGCCAGCAGTTGGAGGGGGATTGCCGCCAGCACCGGGTTCAGCATGTCGATCGTCTGCGGAATCCGGAACTCGTAGTCGATCTTGCCATCGAGTGATGGCTCGTCGCGGCTCGTGATCGCGATCACGCGGCCACCGCGCGCCTTCACCTCCTGCACGTTCGACACGACCTTGTCGAACACCGAGTCGTGCGGCGCGATGAACACCACCGGCATGTCGTCGTCGATCAGGGCGATCGGACCGTGCTTCATCTCGGCCGCGGGATAACCCTCGGCGTGGATGTAGCTGATCTCCTTGAGCTTGAGCGCGCCCTCGAGCGCCACGGGGAAGTTGAACCCACGCCCGAGGTAGAGGAAGTTGGTCGCGTCGGCGAACGCTTCGGCGATCTTCTCGATCTCCGATGCGCGATCGAGGATGCTCTGGATCTGGTCCGGCAGCGCCTCCATCGCCTGGGCGATGTCGCGACCCTGCACCACGCTCATCGTGCGCAGCCGTGCGAGCTTGAGCGTCAGTAGTGCGAGCGCGATCACCTGGCTCGTGAACGCCTTGGTCGACGCCACGCCGATCTCCGGTCCCGCATGCAGATAGATGCCGCCGTCGTCCTCGCGGGCGATCGTCGAGCCAACCTGATTCACCAGCCCGAGCGTCTTTGCCCCCCGCCGCTTGGCCTCGCGCATGGCAGCGAGCGTGTCGGCCGTCTCGCCCGACTGCGAGATCACGACGCACAGCGTGCGCTCGTTCACGATCGGGTTGCGATAGCGGAACTCCGACGCGTACTCCACCTCGCAGCGAATCCGCGCATGCTCCTCGATCATCAGCTTGCCGATCAGCGCGCTGTGCCAGCTCGTGCCGCACGCGGTGATGATGATCTGGTCGAGGTTCTGCAGCTCTTCCCTGCTCAGATTCAACCCGCCCAGCTTGGAGAAGCCCTCCTCCGAGACGAGTCGGCCGCGCATCGTGTTCTGGATCGTCTGCGGCTGCTCGAAGATCTCCTTGAGCATGAAGTGCTCGAAGCCGCCCTTCTCGATTTGGTCCAGATCCCACTCGATCTGGCTCACCCCCTTCTTCACCGTCTGCGCGTTCAGGTCGCAGACGCGATAGCCGTCGCGCGTCAGCACGGCGAGCTCGCTGTCGTCGAGATAGACGACCTGGCGCGTGTGCTGCAGGATGGCCGCGACGTCGCTCGCCACATAGTACTCGCCCTCGCCAAGTCCGATCAGCAGCGGGCTTCCCTTGCGGGCGGCGACGATCTTGTCCGGATCCTTCGCCGAGATCACGGCGATGCCGTACGTGCCCTCCACCAGCGCGAGCGCGTCGATCACCGCCTCTTCGAGGTTTCCGTCGAACGCCGCCTCGATCAGGTGCGCGAGCACCTCGGTGTCGGTGTCCGACACGAACGTGTGCCCCGTCTTCTGCAGCAGGGCGCGTAGCGGTCCATAGTTCTCGATGATCCCGTTGTGCACCACCGAGATCGTCCCGGTGCAGTCATGATGCGGGTGCGCGTTGATCTCGTTCGGCGGCCCGTGGGTCGCCCAGCGCGTGTGCGCGATGCCGGTGTTGCCGTGGATCGGCTTGGCGGAGATCGCAGCCTCGAGCATCGCGATCTTCCCCTTCGCCTTCCGCGTCTCCACGCCGGTGCCGTTCATCAGCGAGACGCCGGCCGAATCGTACCCGCGATACTCCAGCCGCTTCAATCCGTCGACGAGCAGCCCCGTGGCATTCTTCGGTCCGACATATCCGACAATTCCGCACATGAATGGCGTTCCTCGTTGAGAGAATTCTGCTGCTGCCGTGCCGCTACTTCAGCGCGTCCAGCGGTTCGCGCGACAGCCGCACCAGCTCGCGCGCGCCCGCCTCGTCTGGTGCTTCGGCGATCACGCGCACGATCGGCTCGGTGCCGCTCGGCCGCACGTGAACCCACCGATCCGGCCACGAGAGCCGCAAACCGTCCTGCATGTCGGCCGACGCGTCCGGAAACGCCGCCCGGAGTGCACCATACACCGCGTCGAGTGGAGCGTTCGGTCGGTCGAGCTTGTCCTTGACGATCACATACGCCGGCAGTGACGCGATGATCTGCGACAGGGGCCGCCCCTCCTCCACCAGCAGTTGCAGGACCAGGGCCGCTCCGATGGGGGCGTCGCGCCCCAGGTGGATCTCGGGCAGGATGACTCCGCCGTTGCCCTCTCCCCCGATCGGCGCGTTCAGCTCACGCATCCGTACTGCCACGTTCACTTCGCCCACTGGGGTCCGCACCACCGTGACCCCCGCCTCACGCGCGACGTCGTCCAACACGAGGCTCGTGGAGAGATTCGTCACCACGGGACCATGCCGGTGCCGAAGCACGACTCGCGCAGCGAGCGCGAGCGTGAAGTCCTCGCCGATCGCCCGTCCGGCATCGCTCACCAGCGCCAGGCGATCCACGTCGGGATCGACCGCGAAGCCCACGTCGGCGCCATTCACTCGGACGAACTCGGCGAACTCACGAAGGTTCTCGGCCGTGGGCTCCGGCTCGCGCGGGAAGTGGCCGTCGGGCTCCAGGTTGATCGCCACCACCTCGCACCCCAGCCTCTCGAGGAGCGCGGGCATGATCGTCGCCCCGGCGCCCCGCACGCAGTCCAGCGCCACCTTGAACTTCCGGGCGCGGATCGCCTCGACATCCACGAAGTCGATCCCGAGCACCGCCTCGATGTGGCGCTCGGCAGCGCCCGCGTCCTCGATCACGGTGCCGATGCGGTCCCACGTCGCGTGCGGGATCCCCGACTCCACCAGAGCGCGCATTGCCGTCCCTTCGCTCGCCTCGAGAAAGAGTCCGCTCGAACCGATCAGCTTGAGGGCGTTCCACTCGATCGGGTTGTGGCTCGCCGAGAGCATCAACCCGCCCGCGGCATGGTGGTGCTCCACGGCGAGCTGGCAACCTGGCGTGGTCGTGAGTCCGATGTCGATCACGTCGCAGCCGGCGAGCTGCAGCGTGCCGGTCACGATCCGGTGAAACATCGCGCCGGAGACGCGGCTGTCGCGGCCAACCACGATCTGCCGCGATCCACCACGCGCAATCGACCATGCGCCGAACGCCGCGGCATACCGCGCCACGACTTCCGGCGTGAGCGCTTCACCCACACGCCCGCGAATCCCCGACACACCGACCATCAGACCGCCCTGCGCCATGACCCCTCCTTGCGGTGAACCGCGAAAGCTATCGAGGGCGAATATCGGAACAAGCGCGGGCGAGCGTCATCCCTCATGGTGATTCCGTAACTTGCGCGCGCGCCAGCAGTCCTTCCTGCGCACCCGCCTGCGCCACCATTCAGCCTCCCCCTCTTCTGCGCGCCGCCCTCCGATTTCCCCTGCGGCTCAAGATGTCCGCGCTCGCTGGAGCCGCGGTGCTGCTCACGCTCATCGCTCTCCTGGCGCCAACGTATCTCAGCGTGCGCTCAGCCCTCGCGCGCGCGGAGGGCGAGCGTCTGATCGCCATCGCGCTCGCTGCCGAGCTGCAGCTGCCCGCCGACGTCGTGTTGACGCTTGCCACCCGTGGCGATCGTGCGAGCGCCACGTCGGTCGCGTATACCGTCCTCCGCCGCGTCCGCCGCGCCAACGACGACCTGCTCGGCGCGGGGAGCCAGCTCTTGACGATCGATCTCGCGGCTCGTGACTCGTCGAGCGCCCCGTTGCGCATCGTCGCGCGCAGCGAGAGTGAAGGCAGCAGCGGCGCGCAGTACGCCGTCGCGGCACCCCTGCTATCGGCACTCGAATCCGGACGTGCCGGTGCCACTCCGGTCTACGATCTCAATGGCGACGCCGTGCTCTCCGCCGCGGTGCCGCTGCTCGCGGCCGATGGGCGCGTCCTGGGCGCGGTATTCGTCACCGGCCGCGCGGATGTGCTGCTCGGCGACGCCCGTCGCGCCGTGCTCGAGCTGGCGATCTATGCCGCGATCGCCTTCGTCCTCGCGGTCGGACTGGCGTTCTGGGGGGCCACGCGGTTCACGCGAGGGATGTTCGAGCTCTCGCAGCAGGCGGATCGCGTTTCGCGCGGACAGTTGCGCCACGACCTCTCCTTCGAGTCCGACGACGAGGTGGGTCAGCTTGCGACGTCGTTCCGGGAGATGACCACCGGGCTACGCGGCCTGATCACCACGCTCGATGCGAGTGCGACGGAGGTCGTCGACACAGCGGGCCGGCTCGCGGCGAGCGCCGCCGAGATGACGACGTCCACTGGCATGGTATCCGGCGCGGCCAGCGCGATTGCCGACGCCGCCACGGTGCAGACGCGCGGAGTGTCGAACGCATCCGAGGCATCTGGTCGGGTGGCCAGCCGCGCCGTCGCCGTCTCGAGTCATGCCGAGCAGGCGCGCCACGCAGCGGACGTCGCGCAGCGCACCACGCGGCGCGGCACGGTGGCCGCCCAGGAGGCGCTCGATGCGATGGCCGAGATCAGCGCGGTGACCGCGGCGGCCGTACCTGCGGTCGTGGAGCTGGGGCAGAAATCCCAACGCATCGGCAAGATCACCGACGCCATCGGCACCATCGCGCGGCAGACGAATCTGCTCGCGCTCAACGCGGCGATCGAAGCCTCGCGCGCCGGTGAGCACGGCAAGGGGTTCGCCGTCGTCGCGGACGAGGTGCGCAAGCTCGCCGGTGAGAGCGCCCGCGCCCTCGCTCAGATCCGCAAGCTCGCCGCGGAGATTCGCACGAGCGCCGTCCGCACCGAGGAGCAGATCCTCCATGCGAGCGACCGGGTCACCGCTGGCGAGTCGGTCATCCGCGCATCGGCCGACGCGTTGACGCAGATCGATCGCGAGATCGGCACGGCGCGCTCCGCCGTCGATCGCATCGTGGACGCTGCCACGGAGCAGCGCGTCGAAGCCGAGTCGCTCGCCGGCGAGATCGAGGCGTTGGCGGCGAGCGCCGAAATGAATTCGGCGACGGCGGAACAGGTCAGTGGCGTGGTCGAGGGACAGTCGCTCGCGATGGCGAGCGTCGGCATGGCGAGCCGGCAGTTGGCGGACGTCGCCGACCGTCTCAAGCAATCGCTCCTGCGATTCGAGCTGTAGCCCACTTCATGCACGGCCCGCTCGCATGAGCGATCCCCTCTCTCTTCTTCCGCTGGCGCTCGCCGCCGGTGGAGGACGGCTCTCGCCAGCCGGTACTGACAGTTCCTATGAGGCGCAGCAGCTCGTCGCGGCTGGACTGACGCTGCTCCAGCGTAGCGCGCCGCTCGTTCGTGCCCTGGGCGGACGTCGTTCGGCCATCCTGCTCTCCACCTCGCCAGCGTTCATCACCGCGCTTGCCGCGAGCGAGGGACGTGGCGCAGTGCTGATCAATCCGCTCGCCTCGGATCACGAGATCGCCTTCCAGTGTCGCGATGCAAACGTGGGCGCCGTCTTCACCACCGAAGCCTTCGCCGCGCGCCTGCCCGATCTTCCCTGCGTGCTGCTGGACGACGCGCCCCGCACGGCCCGCGTGATGACGCCCGGTCGCACGCAGGAGGTTGATCTCGGCTCGCATCATGGGCTTTCGCTCGAGGGTGAGCGCGACGTGGCTGGCGCACCCGATGAGGCGGTGATCGTCTACACGTCAGCGATGCGCGGCACGCCCCTCGGCGCAGTGCTGACGCACGCGAACCTGCTGGCGAACGCGCGTTCCACAGCGGCGGCGGCGCACGTGACGCCCTACGATCGGGTGCTCGCGCTTCTGCCGTACTCCCACCTGTTCGGCTTCACGGTCACCGGCTCGGCGCCGCTCCTCGTCGGGGCGCACGTGCTCACGATGGACCGCTTCCATCCGATACGCGCGGCGGAGCTGCTCGCGTCGGCCGGCATCAGCGTGCTCGTCGGAGTGCCCGCCGTGTTTCACGCGCTCCTCGCCGCCATCGAGCGCCGCGACATCCGGCTGCGGGATTCGGCGCTGCGATTATGCATGTGTGGAGGTGCTCCTCTCCCGAGTGCGCTGCAGGCTCGATGGGCCGAAGTGACGGGCGCAGAGCTGCGAGAAGGCTACGGCCTCACGGAGGCCGCGCCCGTCTGTCTCTTCAATGCGCCTGGTCAGCCCAACTCGGTTGGCGCGCTTGGCCGCGCGATGCCGGGCGTGGACGTCGCCGTGCTGCCCCCGACCGACTACTCGGCACCGACGTGGCATTCGGCCTCGTCGGATCCACTTCCGCATGGCACGCCGGGGGAGATCTGCGTCGCAGGCGACAACGTCTCGCCGGGTTACCTGCATGGGGAGGGCGGGCTGCCGCGGCGCGGCCGCTGGCTCTGCACCGGCGACCAGGGGACGATGAGCGCGGACGGCACCGTCACCTTCCTCCGCGTCCTCAAGCCGATGTTCACGCGCAACGGCTTCAACATCTACCCGCGCGAGATCGAGCGAGCCGTCACCGAGCTGGATGGGGTCGAGTGTGCCCGCGTCGCGGCGATCCCCGATCCGATCCGGGAAAATGACGTCGCGCTCGCTTACTCGGGAAGCGCCACGCCGGACGAGGTGAAGGCGTGGTGCGAGTCGCGGCTCTCCGCCTACAAACAGCCGTCGATGATCACGAGGGAGTGAGCTCGGACGACGTGTGCGGCGCTGGCGGAACGTACGAGGGGGCGCGCGGTACGAGCGTGAGCCGCCCCGATTCCACCGCCGACAGGAACGCCTTGACGACGTCCGGATCGAACTGGCTCCCGCTGCAGCGGACGATCTCCTTCACGGCATCGTCCATCGTGAGTCCGTCCGGGCGATACGGGCGATCCGAAGTCATCGCGTCGAACGAGTCGGCAGCGGCCGCGATGCGCGCCTCGAGCGGGATCGCCGGCCCGACGAGCCGATCGGGCACGCCGCGGCCGTCGAAGCGCTCGTGATGCGAGCGGACGACGTTGAGTGCGACCGGCGTCTCACCAAGCAGCGGTGCAAGGATGCGCCACCCGACCACGGGATGCGACATGATGTGCTCGTACTCGGCGTCCGTCAGCTTTCCCGGCTTGTTGAGCACGTTCTCGCGCACGCCGATCTTGCCGATGTCGTGCACATGTCCGCCGAGCTCCACCTGGCGCAGCATCTCGCCGTCGATCCCCATCTCGCGCGCGATCACCACCGAGTAGTGGCTCACGCGGACGGAGTGGCCGCGCGTGTACGGATCCTTGACCTCCAGCGCTTCGGCGAGCGACTGGATGCTCGCGAGGAAGAGCTCCTCAAGCCTCCGTGCCTGCACCGCCACCTTTTCCTGCAGGCTCTCCTGGTAGCCGCGGTTGTCGATGACCAGGCGCCGCTTCTCGAGCGCCTGCGCCACGCGCGCGCGAACCTCCTCCAGGTGGAATGGCTTCGTGAGGTAGTCCATCGCGCCGATGGCGAGGCAGCTCACCGCCACCTCGACGTCGGCCACCGCGGTGATCATCACCACCGCCGTGTCCGGCCAGCGGCCACGAATCTGCCGGAGCAGCTCCAGCCCATCAATCCGGGGCATCCGGAGGTCGCTCATCACGAGCGTGAAGGGCTGCTGCTCGAGCAGCAGCAGTGCTTCCTCGCCGTTGCCTGCCTCCATGCAGGTGAAGCCATCGTTCCGCATCAGGTGCATCAGCACCTGGCGGAGGCGGGGCTCATCGTCGACGATCAGGCAGTACGGAGCGGTGGTGTTCACGATGGAATGCAAGGAGTAGATACACGCTGGAGCGCGGCAGCGGGGTCGAGCGGCAGCCTCGCCCGGCAGATCACCCGCCGTTATGTTGCTCCGCACGACTCGACATGGAGAAGTATCGGCATGACGCGGGTATTCGACGACGATCTCGACGCGGGCTTTGCAACTCGCGCCATCCACGCCGGGCAGCGCCCCGAGCCCCTCGCCGGCGCCATCATGACGCCCGTGTACCTGACCTCCACCTACGTGCAGGATGCACTCGGGGAGAACAAGGGCTACGAGTACGCGCGAGGCAAGAATCCGACGCGGGAAGCGCTGGAGCGCAACGTCGCCGCGCTCGAGGGCGGGCGGCACGGCTTCGCGTTCAGCTCGGGGATGGGCTGCGTCGACACGATCATGAAGCTGTTCAAGTCCGGCGACCACATCGTCGTGGCCGAGAACGTCTACGGCGGCGTCTTCCGCCTGTTCGACAAGGTGCTCCAGAACTTCGGCCTCACCTTCTCCTACGTCGACACGCGCGACCCGCAGCGCATCGCCGACGCGATGACGCCGGCGACGCGCCTCGTCTTCGTGGAGACGCCGAGCAATCCGCTGATGCGCATCACGGACCTGCGCGCCGCGGCCGAGATCGCTCACGCGAACGACGCGCTCCTCCTGGTGGACAACACCTTCTCGTCGCCGTTCTTCCAGCGGCCCTTCGAGTTCGGCGCGGACATCATCTACCATTCCACCACCAAGTACCTGAACGGCCACTCGGACATGATCGGCGGCATCGCGATCGTGAACGACGACGTCATTGCCGCGCGGCTCCAGTTCCTCCTGAATGCGTCCGGCACCAACCCCGGCCCGTTCGACTCGTGGCTCGCGCTGCGCGGCACCAAGACGCTGCACCTGCGCATGCCGCGGCACGACGAGAACGGCCGTCAGATCGCCGGCTGGCTCGCGGAGCGGCTCGGAGAGGACAAGATCTTCTATGCGGGGCTGCCGTCGCACCCGCAGTACGCGCTCGCCTGCGCGCAGATGACGGGCTTCGGCGGGATGATCTCCGTGGAGCTTGGCTCCAAGGAGCGCGCGAATCAGGTGCTGAGCCGCTGCCGCCTCTTCGCGTTGGCCGAGTCGCTCGGCGGCGTCGAGAGCCTGATCAGCCATCCGGCCTCCATGACACACTCCAGCGTCGAGATCGCGCGGCGCACCCAGCTCGGCATCACGGAAGGGCTGGTCCGCCTGAGCTGTGGCGTCGAGGACGTTGGCGACCTGATCGGCGATCTCGAGCACGCCTTTCACGTGGTCTGAGCTGGCCTGACACTTTCCCAGGCG
>JAYUTY010000499.1:0-3082 GCA_043754875.1 Gemmatimonadota bacterium | reverse complement strand
TTGCCCCAGAGCGTCTGCAGATGTGCGCCCGGTACCCACCACGCGGGGGTATAGGTAAGTTCGCTGGAGCGGTTCACGACGAGAATCGAGGAGGGGCGCGGCGAGTCCGCGCCTTTCTATTATATCCAGCCATCGCCCGCGGCTCATGGACGTTCAGATCTTCGGCACCAAGAAGAGCGCCGAAACCAGAAAGGCGTTGCGGTTCTTCGCGGAACGTCGGATGCGGACGCATTTCGTCGATCTGCAGGAAAAGGGCGCGTCGCGCGGCGAGCTGACGCGCTTCGTCCAGAAGTTCGGAATGGCGGCGCTGGTGGACGAGGGGGCGAAGCGGTATGCCGAGCTCGGACTGCGCACGGCGCTGTATGGCGACGAGCGGTGGCTGGAAATTCTGGTGGCGGAGCCACTATTACTGAAGATGCCGCTGGTGCGGCATGGCAACGCGCTGTCGATTGGCGCGGCGGAGACGACGTGGAAAAGCTGGTTGGAGAAGACGTGAGCGAGCAGGTAGGCAGATGACGCAGATCTCGATCGGAGGGGTTGGCGTCGAGTTTGGCGCGACGACGCTATTCACCGACATCACCTTCGTGATCAGCGAGGGGGAGCGCTGGGGAGTAGTAGGGCGGAACGGAACGGGCAAGACGACGCTGTTCAAGCTGATCACGGGCGAGCTCGCCCCGTCCAAGGGGACGGTCACACGGCAGTCGACGCTGACGGTATCGATGCTGGGGCAGCATCGCGACTTCGGCAATGCCACGTCGGTCTGGGAGGCGGCAGCCGGCCCGTTCGCCGAGCTGCTGGCGCTCGAGCAGTCGCTGGCCGACCAGGCGCACGCGCTGGCGGAAAACAGCGATGACGCCGCGATGGCGCGATACGGCCGCGACCTGGAGCGATTCGAGCGGGAGGGTGGCTACACCATCGCTCCGCGGGTGGACGCCGTGCTCCAGGGACTGGGCTTCGACGCCGCAACGGCGCGAACGCAGCCGCTGACCAACCTGAGTGGTGGCGAGCGGGGCCGAGTGGGGTTGGCGCGCCAGCTGGTGGCGCCCTCGGACATCCTGTTGCTCGACGAGCCGACCAACCATCTGGATCTCGAGACGACCGCGTGGCTGGAGCAGTATCTCCGTGAGACGGACCGCACTGTGGTGCTCGTGAGCCATGACCGCGCCTTTCTCGCCGCGGTGGTGGACCACGTGCTCCATTACGAAGGTGGAACGGCGACGCCCTATGCCTCGGGCTACGAGGCGTTCGTCGAGCAGCGGATGGAGCGGCGGCTGGCGCAGCTGCGCCAGTTCGAGAAGCAGTCCAAGGTGATCGACAAGGAGACCGATTACATCGCCCGCCATCTCGCCGGCCAGAACAGCAAGCAGGCGAAGGGACGGCGGAAGAAGCTGGCGCGCATGCCGCGTCTGAGCGCGCCCATCGGAGAGGACGGGACGATGTCGCTCCGGCTGGAGATCGCCGAGCGCGGCGGTGACCAGGTCGCCGTGGCGGACAAGGTGACGATCGCGGTGGAGCGCCGCACGCTGATCGAGCGGTTCAGCGGACGTGTCATGCGCGGTGACCGGCTCGGGATTCTGGGGCCGAACGGGTCTGGCAAATCCACCCTGCTCAAAGCGCTGGTGGGCGAACGAAGCCCGGAAGCGGGGGAGCTCAAGGTCGGCAACTCGATCAGCGTGGCGTACTACGACCAGAACCTGGGACAGGTGCCGCTGGAGAAGACGTTGTACGAGGCGATCGAGGAGCAGCGGCCGCAGTGGGAGCGCCGGATGATCCAGGGACACCTGGGGCGCTTCGGCTTCTCCGGAGAAGAGGTGCAGCGCAAGGCAGTGACGCTCTCCGGTGGCGAGCGGGCCCGTGTGGCGCTGGCGCTGCTCATGCTGTCGCGCGCGAACCTGCTGGTGCTCGACGAGCCGACGAACCATCTCGACGTCGAGACCATCGAGGTGCTCGAGGACGCGATTGAGGGGTACGAGGGAACGGTGATCCTGGTGAGTCATGACCGGGCAATGCTGCGGGCGCTGGCGAGCAAAGTCTGGGTACTGCACGACCGGCACATCACCGAGTTCGACGGCAGCTTTGCCGAGTGGGAGGTGGTGAGCGAGGAGCGCGCGCACGCTGCATCGGTGCGGGCGTCAGAAGAGGTGGCGCTGCGGCGCATCGACGAGAAGAAGCGCACGGCGCGTCGCGACGAGAAGAATTCTGTGGAAGATCCACGAAAGGCAATCCGCACTGCGCGCGAACGGGCCGCGAAGGCCGAGCGCGACGTGGCCGAGCTCGAGGCACAGGTTACGCGGATCACGGTGCAGCTGGACGACCCGGAGCTCTACACGAAGCGCGGCGGCGTGGACCAGGCCCACACGCTCGGCGTGGAGCTCGAGAAGTTGAAGACGCGGCTCGACCGAGCACTCGCTGCATGGGAGCAGGACACCGCGTCGCTCGAATCGCTCGAGCGTGGTGGAGCGGCTCGGGGAGCAGCTCGTTGACGGATAGCTGACGGAGGATCGCTCGTGACGCCGTGGGTACTACGACTACTGGTCGTGAACGTGCTCGTCTACTTCGTGCAGCAGGCGGCGCCTGGTGTGACGTCGCTGCTGGCGTTCGTGCCGGCGTACGTGCTCGTGCGCCCGTGGACCATGATCACGTACATGTTCGCGCATGCTAGCCTGACGCACATCCTGTTCAACATGCTGGCGCTGTACTTCTTCGGGCCGCGCGTGGAGCAGCGGATGGGCTCGGGGAATTTCTTCTCGCTATACATGATCAGCGGGATCGCAGGCGCGATGCTCTCGTTCGCTTTCGCACCGTTCGCACCGATCGTGGGTGCGTCCGGGGCATTGTTCGGGGTGATGCTCGCGTTCGCGCGCTTCTGGCCACGCGACCAGATCCTGATCTGGGGGATCGTGCCGGTGCAAGCGCGCTTCCTCGTGCTTGGCTACACGCTCTGGTCCGTGTTCAGCGGCTTCAGCGGATCGCGCGGCGGCGTGGCGGACTTCGCACACCTGGGCGGTTTCGTGGGCGGCTTCCTCTATCTGCTCTTCCTGGAGCGGATGCAGGGCGCGAGAAAGTTCAAGCGGCAAGTGAC
>JAYUTY010000498.1:0-9042 GCA_043754875.1 Gemmatimonadota bacterium | reverse complement strand
TTCGCATCGCGACATTCTCGCGATCACCGATTGCTTTCCGCAGTATGTGCTCCGTCCCACGGCGGACGACGTCTTCTGCGGCTCGCCGCCGCTCGCCTTCACCTACGCGCTCGGCGGCCTCCTCCTCTTTCCGCTGCGTGTCGGTGCCTGTGCGCTCCTGCTCGAGCAGGCGTCGCCGCCGCACCTGGTCAAGGCGATCGCCAGCCATCGCCCAACGATCTGCTTCACCGCTCCTACGGCCTACCGCGCCATGGGCGGGATGCTGGACGAGCACGACGTCTCGAGCCTGCGCGCCTGCGTCTCTGCCGGGGAGACGCTGCCGCGTGCCGTATTCGACGCGTGGGAGGGGGCGACCGGCATCCGTATCATCGACGGCATCGGAGCCACGGAGATGCTGCACATCTTCATCAGCGCCTCGGGCGACGACATCAGGCCGGGCTCCACGGGTCGCGCGGTGCCCGGCTACAGGGCTCGCATCGTGGACGACGATGGAAAGCCGGTCCCGGATGGCGTGGTCGGACGACTCGCCGTGCGCGGTCCCACTGGCTGCCGCTACCTCGCCAACGAGGAACGGCAGCGCGAATACGTGCACGATGGCTGGAACCTCACCGGAGATTCTTTCCTCCGCGACGCAGACGGCTACTTCTGGTATCAGGCCCGCACGGACGACATCATCGTCTCCTCCGGCTACAACATTGCCGGACCCGAAGTGGAGAACGTGCTGCTGGAACACGACGCGGTGCTCGAGTGCGCGGTGATCGGCACCCCCGATCCGGAGCGTGGGCAAATCGTTCACGCGTACGTCGTGCTCGCCGAGGGAGCCGTCCCGACGCCTGTGCTGGTCAAGGAGCTTCAGGACTTCGTGAAGGCGCGCATCGCGCCGTACAAGTATCCGCGCGCCGTGGACTTCGTGAGCGCGCTTCCGCGCACGAACACGGGAAAGCTGCAGCGCTTCCGCCTTCGCGAGGGCACGGCATGAGCGACGCCGCGAATGATCCCACGGACCTCGGGATGACCTTTCTGCTCCCAGCCGGATGGACGCCGCCGCGAGGCTACGCAAATGGTGTGATCGCGCGGGGGCGAATCGTCGCGCTCGCTGGCCAGATCGGGTGGGATCCGGCCTCGTGCCGCATCGAGACGGACGATTTCATCGAGCAGGCCGGGCTCGCTCTCCGCAACATCGCCACGCTGCTCGCCGAGGCCGGCGCCGCGCCGCGCCATCTCGTGCGGCTCACCTGGTTCATCACCGACCGCGCGGCCTACCTCGCCAGGCGGAGCGAGCTCGGAAAGGTCTATCGCGCGCATCTCGGTGCCCACTTCCCTGCCATGTCGGTCATCATCGTCTCCGCGCTGGTCGAGGAGCGGGCGCTGGTGGAGATCGAAGCGACGGCGGTGCTTCCGCCATGAGCGGCCGCATCCGGATCGAGCGCACCGGTGCTGTCGCGGTCCTCACGATCGATCGCGCCGAGAAGCACAACGCGCTCAGCGAGGCCATGCGCGCCGAGCTCGCGTCGGCGATGGAGAGCGCCGACGGCGATCGCGAGGTGCGCGCGATCGTCCTGACCGGCGAGGGTGGTCGCTCGTTCGCGTCGGGCGGCGACATCGGCGAGCTCGCGACGCGCACGCTCGACGCGCAGCGGCGCGTCATGGAGAACGGCAGCGTGTTCGGCGCCGTGCGTCGCGTGCGCACACCGATCGTCGCCGCGATCAATGGAGTCTGTCTCGGTGGAGGGCTCGAGCTCGCGCTCTCGTGCGACCTGCGCATCGCGGCGGTGCATGCGCGCTTCGGGCAGCCGGAGATCAACATCGGCCTCATTCCGGGCGGGGGCGGGACGCAGCTGCTGCCACGTCTCGTCGGCGTGGGGCACGCCATGCGCCTCGTGCTGACCGGCGAACTGATCGATTCCGCAGAGGCGCTCCGGATCGCGCTCGTGCACGAAGTCGTCGCGGCCGAGGAGCTGACTGCTCGCGCGATGGCGGTGGCGCAGCAGCTCGCCGCGCGGTCACCGATCGCCGTTCGCGCGGCCAAGGAAGCCGTGCGTTCGGCGCTCGACCTTCCATTCGAGGAAGGACGTCAGCTGGAAGTGGCCCTGTTCGAGCGATGCTTCGCGAGCGAGGATCGTGTGGAGGGGGTGAACGCTTTCCTCGCCCGGCGCGCTCCGCACTTTACGGGGCGATAACGCAGTGGTGAGAGGATGGTGAGCCCATGAGCGACGCGCATGCGCAGTACGAGCCGGACGAGCAGCGGACGATCCGCGAGCGGGTGGCCGCGGGCGAGAAGCCCCTCTGCCCCAGGGATGGTACGCCGATGACGAACCGCTCGATCGGGGGCGGTTCGTTCGGGCTTGGCTACGCCCGACGGCGAGAGTGGCTGATCTGTCCCCAGTGCCGCCGGAGCCTGATCTTCGACATCAAGCGCGGAACTCGGAACTAGGACCGAGCAGCGTCTCACGACTCCTCTCGCGATCGACTAGCTTTGCCTTGGCGCGCCATGTCGGCGCACCCACCACTCACGACCATGTTCCTTCAGGATCGCAGCGTGAACTTCGGCGACCGCTTGCAGGCCAGCTTCACGCAGGTGTTCGGCGACATCGTGCCGGCGCTCCTCGGCGCCCTCGTCATCCTCTTCGCGGGATACCTGCTGGCCAAGGTGCTCGAGAAGCTCGTCGAGCGATTCCTCCGGCGCATCCGCCTGAACAAGATGCTGGAGCGCGGCGGTGTGATGCAGGCGGTCGAGCGCTCGGGGTCGCACCTGAACCCCACGCGCGTGCTGTCGAACCTGGTCTTCTGGCTCGTGATGTTCGCCGTGATCCTCGTCGCGGCCAATGCGCTCGGCCTGGAGTCGCTGGCGAACGTCTTCTCCGAGCTGGTGAGCTACATCCCGAGCGTGATCGCGGCGATCGTGATCATTCTCGTCGGCATCGTGCTCGGTGGCTTCGTGGGCGGTCTGATCTCGGCGTCGGCCGGTGCGCTGCATGGTGGCCGTGCGCTCGCGCGCGTCGGACGCGGCGGCGTGATCCTGCTGGCCATCTTCATGGCGCTGCAGGAGCTCGGGATCGCGACCGACATCGTGACGACGGCGTTCGCGATCCTCTTCGGGGCGATCGCGCTCGCGATGGCGCTCTCGTTCGGGCTGGGCAACCGCGAGCTCGCGGGACAGGTCACCCGCGAGTGGTACGAGCAGTACCGCACCGAGCGGGACGAGGCGCTGGCGCGCGAGCGGGCGCAGGAAGCGCTCGAGGACGCCGAGATGGACCACGACTATCCCGAGACCGTGCCGACGGGATCGGAAGGGAAGGAGTAGGAGGGGTCGAGAAACCTGGATCGCCGTCGCTCGTCACGAGGGTAGGTACCTCTGCGGCGAGCTCGGCGTCGCCGCGATTGCGGTCTTCCCCTTTCCCGGATGGAGACAGTCGCATGGCACACTCCCAGCGGTCCACGCTCATCGTCGGCAACGCGAGACGCGCAAGCGAGAAGTCGGACAAGCTCGCTGCCCATCGCCGGGTTCGACGACGAGTGCGTCAGGTGCTCCACACCGATGACGCAGCCGAGGTGCTGCCGTCCATGCGCGAGCTGTCCGACCCGAGTGCGATGGCGAAGCACGGCAAGAGCTACGTCGGCAACCGCCAGCAGCCGCGCGACCTGCGCAAGTAACGGCGCGGGGCGGGGTGGCAAATCGAATGCCTCGGAGCAGATGCTCCGAGGCATTCGCGTCATGGCGCATCTCGCGAGGGTGCCACATCTTCTGCGCACCGATGAACCCCGCTACCGCAGACCTGTGAACACTCGCCGGCAGTTTCTCATCAGGGCGCCGCTCGGCGTCGCTGGCGTGTTGGCCGCGTGCCGGGGGACGCAGCAGCCTGGTGCCGATAGCACCGCGGCCACGCCCGGCGCGCCACCCGCGTTCAACACCGCGCCTCCCGTAGGCCCCGCAGTGACCGCTGCGACGTTCGTCGAGGCGGAGAAGCTGATGCAGGTGCGACTCACCGAGGCCGAGCGGCAGATGGCCGTTCGGAGCTGGCGCACGTCGATGGCGGCACTGATCGAGCGGCGCGTTGGACCGCGCAAGGTCGCACTCGAGCCAAGCGTCGCGCCCGCGAGCCGGTGGATTCCGGGGCTCGGTGGCGAATCGGTGGGTCCGGCGCGCGATCGCTTCGTGCGCAGCGCGATGGTGGCCAGCCCGCTTCCAGCGAACGACGACGAGATCGCCTTTGCGCCGGTGACGCAGCTCGCTCGCTGGATCGAGACGCGCGCGCTCTCCTCGGATCGTCTCACGCGCATCTATCTCGATCGGATCGCGCGCTTCGATCCGAAGCTGCGCTGCATCATCACACTCACGCGCGACGTCGCGCTCGCGCAGGCGAAGCAGGCGGACGCAGAGATCTCGAGCGGCCGGTATCGTGGCCCACTGCACGGGATCCCCTACGGCGTGAAGGATCTCCTCGATACGGCGAACATCTCCACCACGTATGGTGCCGAGCCCTTTCGCACTCGCGTGCCCGCTGCCGACTCCACCGTCGTGGCGCGGTTGAATGCAGCGGGCGCCGTGCTGATCGCCAAGCTGAGCATGGGGGCGCTGGCGCTGAACGACATCTGGTTCGGCGGACAGACGATGAACCCATGGCTGCTCGAGGAAGGGGCATCGGGGTCGAGCGCTGGTCCGGGTGCCGCCACGGCCGCTGGACTCGTGGGCTTCTCGATCGGCAGCGAGACCGGCGGCAGCATCATCAGCCCCAGCATGCGTTGCGGCGTCACCGGTCTTCGTCCGACCTACGGCCGCGTGCCGCGCACCGGAGCGATGACGCTCAGCTGGTCGCTCGACAAGCTGGGTCCGATGACACGCAGCGTGGAGGACGCGATGCTCGTGCTGCAGGTGATCAGCGGCGTCGATGCGGGGGACACCGCGAGCGTCTCGAGCCATCTCGACTTCGATGCTGGCGGGCCGGTGGAGGGGCTGCGCGTGGGCTATCTGCCTGCGTGGATGAAGGAGGCACCCGCCACCGACGTCGATCGCGCCGCGCTCGATGCGATGTCGAAGCTCGGCATGACGACCGTGCCGGTGACGCTCCCCGACTGGCCGTACGACTCTCTCAATCTGATCCTGTTCGCCGAGGCAGCCGCGGCGTTCGAGGAGCTGACGCTGAGCGGGCGGGCGAACGAGCTCAAGGTGCAGGTGCCGGACGCGTGGCCCAACCTGTTCCGCGAGGCGCGCTTCCTCTCGGCCGTGGATCTCGTGCAGGCGGACCGGCTGCGCCGAAAGGTGGCCGTGGAGATGGCACGCATCATGTCGCAGGTCGATCTCCTCCTCGTGCCCTCGCTGCGCGACGAGATGCTCGTCATCTCCAACAACACCGGTCACCCATCGCTCACGCTGCGCGCCGGCTTCGTACAGGTGAGCGCAGCGCGCAGTGACTGGGCTCCCGATCCCCTGCACCCACTGCCGAACTTCTCGCCGCCACGGCGAGTGCCGCATGGTGTGACGCTCATCGGCCGGCTGTTCGACGAAGGGACCATCGCGCGGGCCGGCCTCGCGCTCGAGCGCTCGCTCGGGGTCGTCGCGGAACATCCGCCCGGCTTTCGATCGAATACCGTTCCTGGAGCCGCCGAATGATCTGGCGATCGCTGACGCTGATTGCTGCCCGCCCTCGGCACGACGATACGTCGCCCCGCGAGATCATCCAGGGCATCCTGGTGCTCGCGGTGTTCCTCGTCGTGTGCTACGTGATCGGCAAGACCGTTGCACGGGTGAAGAACCGGTGGTTCGCCGGCGTGTGGAGTCCGCTGGTGCCACTGCTGGATGGAGCGCAGGTCATGGGTGACGGTGGCGTGGCCACCACGAGCCGGCTGTCCGGGAGGTACCGGGGGGCGAGCGTGCACGCGCTGATGACGCCGAACGTGCAGCGCAATCATTACGCCCAGCACGACAACGGAAACCAGTTCGACGTGGTGATCGAGAACGTGCCTGGCGCCGAGGATTGGTCGATCGTGTGGGAGCTCGGTCTTCCGCTGGTGCGGGACGCGTCGTGGGTCGTGCGACCTTCGGGGTCGCCACTCGGTGATCGTCTCGTGAGCGCGGGAGTGATCGCGCATGTGGAGCCGTTTGGTCGGGCGAGCACGCATTACCGCGCGCGCGATCAGGTGATCGAGTGGAGCGGCTTCATCGAGCCGCGTGTAATCCTGTCGCCCGAGCAGTTCCGCCAGCTGCTCGATGCGCTGGTTGCGCTGGAGGTCGTCAACCGCCGCGTGAACCGGGTCTGACGGCTCTCGCTTTGGCCGCGGCGCCGCCGGCCGAGGTGGCAACCGAGCCGCCGGCGGTTCTGCCTGTGGATAACACCTTGTAAGTCGTTGCTGGTAAATGACTTGCAAACCGACCCAACTATTGATTTTCGGCTCCCTTTCGGCTATCTTCCACAGTCTGCGGAAAGCCCGCCGTTCTGTGCATCGCGTGCCCGAGTGTAGCGACGAAATATGACCTCTCCGAACAACCGCGAACGTATTCTTCCGCGCCTGATCGACGACGAGATCAGGGAGTCGTTCATCAACTATTCGATGAGCGTGATCGTCTCGCGCGCACTGCCGGATGTGCGCGACGGGCTCAAGCCGGTGCACCGGCGCGTGCTCTACGCGATGAACGAGCTGGGGCTCGTGCCGGGCCGCCCGTACAAGAAGTGCGCGACGGTCGTCGGCGACGTGCTCGGCAAGTACCACCCGCACGGCGACTCGAGCGTCTACGACGCGCTCGTCCGCATGGTGCAGGAGTTCTCGCTCCGGTATCCGCTCATCGACGGGCAGGGCAACTTCGGCTCTGTCGAGGGTGATCCCGCTGCGGCGTACCGCTACACGGAAGCCAAGCTCGCGCCGATCGCGATGGAGCTGCTGTCCGACATCGACAAGAACACCGTCGACTACGTCCCAAACTTCGATGACCGGCTCACCGAGCCGAGCGTCATGCCGGCTGGCATCCCGAACCTCGTCGTCAACGGGTCGTCGGGCATCGCGGTCGGCATGGCGACGAACATCCCGCCGCACAATCTGCGCGAGACGGTCGCGGCGATCATTCACCTGATCGACAATCCCGAGACGACCCCCACCGAGCTGCGAAAGTTCATCAAGGGGCCCGACTTCCCGACGGGCGGCTACATCTACGGCCGCGAGGGCATCAAGGATTATCAGGAGACGGGCCGCGGCCGCATCATCATGCGTGCCCGTGCCGTCATCGAGGAAAAGGAGAGCTCCAACAAGTCGCAGATCGTCGTCACCGAGATTCCCTACCAGGTGAACAGCGCGAAGCTGCTCGAGAACATCGCCGAGCTGGTGCGCGACAAGAGGCTCGAGGGGATCAGCGACCTTCGCAACGAGAGCGATCGCGACGGCCTGCGCATGGTCATCGAGCTGAAGCGCGATGCCATCCCGCGCGTCGTGCTCAACCAGCTCTACAAGCACACGCAGCTCCAGACGACGTTCGGCGTGATCATGCTGGCGCTCGTGCCCGACAAGGTCACCCGCCGCCTGGTGCCCAAGATCATGCCGCTCAAGGAGGTGCTCGAGCACTACATCGAGCACCGCCATGAAGTCATCGTGCGCCGCGCCCAGTTCGAGCTCGACAAGGCGCTCGAGCGCGTGCACATCCTGGAAGGGCTCAAGATCGCCGTCGACAACATCGACGAGGTGATCAGGATCATCCGGGGCGCTGTCGACACTCCGCAGGCCAACGAGCAGCTGCAGGTGCGCTTCAAGCTGAGCGACCGCCAGACCGAGGCGATCCTCAACATGCGCCTCGCCAAGCTCACCGGCCTCGAGATCGAGAAGCTGGAAGCCGAGCTCAAGGAAGTGCAGGCCTTCATCGCCGAGCTCCGCAAGCTGCTCGCCTCGCGTGAGCAGCGGATGGCGCTGCTCAAGAGTGAGCTCGAGCACATCACCACCAAGTACGGCGACGAGCGACGCTCGGAGATCACGAGCGACGAGGGCGAGTTCACGATCGAGGACCTGATCGCCGACGAGGAGATGGTCGTCACGATCTCGCACTCGGGCTATATCAAGCGCACCTCCGTCTCCACGTACAAGAAGCAGCGCCGCGGCGGACGTGGGCTCGCTGGCCAGACGATGAAGGACGAGGACTTCATCGAGCATCTGTTCGTGGCCACGACGCACGAGTACCTGCTCGTCTTCACCGACGACGGACGCTGCTTCTGGCTCAGGGTGCATGAAATCCCGCAGGCCGGCCGCGCCGCGAAGGGCAAGCCGGTGGTGAATCTGATCAACGTCACTCCGGACACGAAGATCCAGGGGATCCTCCCCGTCCGCGAGTTCCGCGACGATCAATTCCTCCTCTTTGCGACGAAGAAGGGGACGGTCAAGAAGACGGCGCTGTCCGCCTATGCCAACCCGCGCAGCAACGGGATCAAGGCGATCAAGGTGGAGGACGGCGACGAGCTGATGGACGTCCAGATCACGAGCGGCACGAACGACATCGTGCTCGCCACGCGGCATGGGCTCTCCATCCGCTTCCACGAGCAGGACGTGCGCGAGATGGGACGCGACACGACCGGCGTGAAGGGGATCGCGCTCGGTGCGCGCGACGTCGTGATCGGCATGGTCGTGATCAAGCGCGAGGCCACGCTGCTGGTGGTCGCCGAGAAGGGAATCGGGAAGTGCTCGCCGATCGACGACTACCGCGTGCAGAAGCGCGGCGGCAAGGGGATCATCACGATCCACCGCACCGACAAGACCGGCGACGCCGTCTCCATCATGGAAGTGCTGCCGGAAGACGAGCTGATGCTGATGACCAAGCAGGGCATCCTGATCCGGATGCCGGTCAAGGGGATCCGCGTCGCCGGCCGCAACACGCAGGGGGTCAAGCTCGTGAACCTGGACGAGAAGGATCTCGTGATGGCCGTCGCCCGCGTGGTGCCGGAAGAAGAGGACGAGGAGGGCGAGGACGGGCCGGAGGAAGAGCAGGGCGCCGTCGTTGACGCGGAGAGCGAGGAGTAGCTCGCCCTGGCGCGCCTCCAGCTGTTCAGGCGGTGCAAGCGCGATGGCCCG
>JAYUTY010000497.1:0-3100 GCA_043754875.1 Gemmatimonadota bacterium | reverse complement strand
GTCGTGCGGACCCATCCCCCAGTGCATCGGGTAGGCGCGGATCGCCGACGCGCCCTGCTCCACCAAGGTGCGGAGCGTCCGCTCCCAGCCTGGCCAGCCCGGACGAACGACCGGCGCGGGATGCAGCGTGGCGCGATGCGGCTCGAGCGCCGCAAACAGTGCCGCGTTGCCCGGCGCAGGATCGCGATGCCACGCGGAGGGGAGATAGCCCACCCATGCGCCGGATAGCCCGTCGCGCTCGAGCACGCGCACGAGCACCTCGGGGTCGGGGTGCGGCAGATGCCGAAAGGGATACGGCCCGATGTACGCCGCGCAGTCGATCGTGCCGCTCATGCGGCGACCGCTGGCTCGGCGCAGCGTGGAAAGGTACCCGCGGCGAACAGGCGCGCCGCGTTCCGCCAGCGGACGTCCGCGATCTCGTCAGGGGTGAGGCCGATCACGTCGAGCGCGCGAAGCTTGGCGAGCCCGGTCTCGATCGTCAGGTCGCACGCCCAGAGCAGGCGCTGCGCACCCAGCGCGGCGACGGCGGCGTCCAGCATCCCACGATCCACTCCGCTTCCCGACAGATCCGGATACACATTCGGCACGTCGGCAACGGCGGGAAGCGTATGCGCCCAATCGCCGCCGCCGCCGAGGTGCGCGAGGATGAAGGAGACCGAGGGGTGACGCACCGCCAGGCGCGCGAGGTCGAGCCCGTCCGAGATCTCCTGGTTCGGCCACTCGCGCGTGCGATGCTGCCAGACGTGATGCAGCACCGGCAGACCGTGCGCCGCCGCGCGCTCACACACCGGATCGAGCAGCGGATCGTCGGCGCGGCGGCTCGCGAGCAGCTTGAGCCCGATCGCGCCTCGGGTCACACCGCGCTCGATCTCGGCGATCGCGTGATCCGTGTAGTTCGGGTTCACCGTCACGAACCAGCGCACACGCTCGGACTCGGCAACAGCGATCGCGGCCATCGCGTCGTTGCCGATGCTGACGTCCGCGGGCGAGGGAAAGTACGTCGGCGACGTGTGGCCGAACGAGCCAAGCACGCTCGCAACGTGGTACGTGATCCCGATGCGATCGCCAGCGCGCAGCCGCGCGTCGTTCACGCGCTGCCATTCCGCACGGCCAGCATCGGGATGATAGAAATGCGCATGCGCGTCGATCAACGGAGCTGTGCCCGCCAGCGCCGCACCGTCGCTCACGAGTGAAGCTCCTCGCTCACCAGCACGAGCGCCGCACTCGCCGCCTTCTCGATGGCGCGGAAGTCGTCCTCGTCGTGGGCCACAGCCGCATAGTTGTACGCGCCGCGCTTGAAGAGCACGCCCTGCGCGAGGGCGTGTGCGACGAAGCGCTGCTCGCTCTCGGCGTCGGCCCACCGCATCATCCACATCGCGTCGATGCCATCGGTGGAGACCACGCCGAGTCCGCTCGCATGGATCGCGCGATCCACCGCGTCGCGCATCTCTCGCCCATTCTCGGCGAGCGTGGCGCAGATGTCGGCCTCGTCGTGCCAGTCGAGGACGGCGAGCGCGGCGGCGAGCGCGGTGGATTCGCTCGCCAGCGTGGATGAGATCCAGCTCTCACTCGCCATGTCCATCAGCGGCGCGCGACCCACGACCGCAGCGAGCGGGTAGCCGTTCGCCATCGCCTTGCCGAACGACGCGAGATCCGGCGTGACGCCGCTGAGCTCCTGCCAGCCGCCGGGCGCCACACGGAAGCCCGTTTTCACCTCGTCGAAGATCAGCGCCGCGCCGGCACCGTCGCACAGGGCGCGAGCACGTGCGAGCCACTCAGGCGACGGCGCATGCTCGACGACGGGCTCGAGCACGATCGCGGCGAGGTCGGTGCCCGCGTCGGCGACGGCGCGCTCGAGCGCCGCGATGTCGTCGAACGGAACGCGCACGGTGCGCGACTGCACGCCGGCCGGCACACCACGCGTCGCGTTGGACCAGTCGTGCCACCCGAAGTAACCCGACACGACGACCGTCTCGCGGCCGGTGTACGCGCGCGCCAGCCGGACCGCCGCGGAGGTTGCCTCGGCACCGGTCTTCAGCACGCGTACCCGCTCGGCGCAGGGAATCAGTGCGCACAGCCGTTCGGCCAGCTCCACCTCGCGCCAGCTCGAGAGCGCGGAGACGTTGCCCTGCGACGCCGCCTCCACGACCGCCGCCGTCACGCGCGGCTCGGCGTAGCCGAGCGAGACGGAGCCGAGCGCCATGGTGCAGTCGAGATAGCGCCGGCCCATCACGTCCGTGAGGTAGGCCCCGCGCGCTGACACGAAGTGCGTCGGCCCCTGCCCCGTGTCGCCGTAGAGAGCGGCGCTTCGCTTGCTCCCGGTGGAGGCGCCCAGTGGGATGACCGCCTCCGCGCGCTCGCGCCAGCCGCGCTCTTCGGCCGCCTCGGGATCGCCCTCGAGATGAGGCTCCGCAGAGTCGTCATCGTCATCCGGTGCAACACTCTCCTCGTCATCGCGCTCGTCGAGCTGGGCGTCGGCTGGTAGGGAGGCATCGCTGGCGGGAGGCGCGCTCTCGCTGCGCCCGCGGCCGAAGAAGCGGTTGAACGCCATGATCGGTGGGGTGAGGGTCGGCGCCGGCTATTCGCCGCCGCTCGTGTCGCGCCCGGTCACGTGTCGTGGGCGGCGCGGCGAATCGTCTTCGGAGAGTGTGCGCTCCACGCGCCCGGTACGCTCGAGGAATCGCACGACCTCGAGCGCCATGGCGCGCAGCAGCGAGAGCTCGCGGTCGTCCGGATTGGCGCGGTACGTGATGGCGCGAAGCGAGCGCATGATGTGCTCCGGATAACGCGTCTTGAAGAACTGGATCGCGGCGAGCGAGTTGTGCAGCTCGGTGAAGTAGCGCTCGAACAGCTCGGCCGTCGGCGGCGGCGCCTCGCGGCGTGGGCCCTTGAGCACCCGGGTCGCGTCGCCCGCGGCCAGATGGAGCTCGTACAAGGAGATGAGCACCGCCTGCGCGAGGTTGAGCGACGCGTGCGTGGTCGTGGGGATCGTGACCGCGGCGTGGATCCGGTCGAGGACGTCGTTCGGGAGGCCATGATCCTCGCGCCCGAAGACGAGCCCGACGCGACCTTCCTCGACGTAGCCGAGCGCTTCTTCCGC
>JAYUTY010000496.1:0-9103 GCA_043754875.1 Gemmatimonadota bacterium | reverse complement strand
GCTGAAGGATCTTACCGCCGGCCGCGGCCCGGATCATTGCATCGACGCCGTTGGTGTCGAAGGGCACGGGCATGGAATGATGTACGCCCATGACAAGATGAAGCAGGCGCTGCGCATCCAGCCGGACCGGCCGATCGCGTTGCGCGAAGCGATCTACTGGTGCCTCAGCGGTGGCACGGTGTCGGTGATCGGCGTCTCTGCTGGGCTGATCGACAAGTTCCCGATGAATGCCGTGATGAACCGGTCGCTCACGATCAAGACGGGTCAGTGCCACGTGCACCGCTACATGAAGCCATTGCTCGAGCGCATCGAGCGGGGCGACATCGATCCGACCTTCGTGATCACCACACGCTGCCGCTGAGTGAGGCGGCGCGCGGCTACGAGATCTTCAACAACAAGCTGGACAACTGCGAGAAGATCGTCCGCAAGGCCTGATGAAGGGTTGATCTGGAACGAGCACGCCGCGTGATCTCTCACGCGGCGTGCTCGTGCTCTGTCGGCCAGCGCGGCCGGCAACGTATATTCGCGAGCCGTCACCCTCACTCCACCCGCTCGCGGAGCCCCGCCATGCGTCGTCCTCGGACTGCGCTGATCGCCCTCGCCCTGTCTGGCCTCGTCACGGGCGCGCTCGTCGCCCAGACACCTGATGTTGCACCGAAGCGCGCGCTCCGCGCGGGCGACCTGTTCCGCATCCGTAACGTCAACGATCCGCAGCTCTCGCCCGACGGGGCGTGGGTGGCGTACAGCGTCGCTGCGATCGACTCGGCGAAGGACAAGACGGACACCGACATCTGGATGACGAGTTGGGATGGCGCGCACTCCCTGCGCGTCACCTCGTCGCCGGAGAGCGAGAGCGCGCCGCGCTGGAGCCCGGACGGCAAGTATCTGGGGTTTCTCTCCGGCCGGCAGGAAGGCAAGGGCGGACAGGTCTGGCTGCTCGACCGGCGCGGTGGCGAGGCGCAGCGCCTCACGATGGTGAAGGGCGGCATCTCCAGCTTTGCGTGGAGCCCCGACGCGAAGCGGCTCGTGCTCGCACTCGATGAGGAGACGGACTCGATCGCCCGGAAGGACACGGCGGAGAAGAAGACGCCGAAGCCGATCGTGATCGACCGCTACAACTTCAAGCGTGACATCGCCGGCTACCTCGGCACGAAGCGCACGCATCTCGCGCTCTTCGATGTCTCGAGCCGCAAGCTCGATACGCTGACGAGCGAGATGTTCGACGACGACAATGCCGCGTGGTCGCCTGACGGCACCCGGATCGCCTTCGTGCGGGAGGCCGTCGCCGAGCCGGGCAAGGCGCGCGACACGGACGTCTTCGTGATCGAGGCGCGCCGCGGCGCCGTCGCCCGGCAGCTCACCGATTTCGACGGGCCTGACGGCGGCCGCGTTGCCTGGAGCCCGGATGGCCGCACGATCGCCTTCACGCGCGGCGACGAGCCGAAGTTCTCGGCCTATCATCTCAACAAGCTCGCCCTCGTTCCAAGCGACGGGAGCGCACCGGCGCGCGTCATCACCGCTGCGCTCGACCGCCCGGTTTCCTCGCCGGTCTTCTCGGCCGATGGACGCTCCGTGCTCGCGACCGTGTCCGACGACCGCAGCGAGCAGCTCGTCCGCATTCGCGTGAGCGACGGCTCGGTGGAGCGTGTCGTCGACGGCAAGCGCTCGGTGCTCGGCTTCACCACAATCGGCTCGGGGCGCGCCGCCGTCCTCCTGTCGACCAATGACCGTGCGCCGGAGATCTTCGCGCTGTCGGGAGTGATGGCAGGCGCGGCGCCGCTGCGGCAGCTCTCGCATCAGAACGACTCGCTGTTCGCGCAGCTGCAGTTGTCGAGCGTGAGCGACTTCACCAGTCGCAGCAGCGATGGCGCAGAAGTCCATTCCCTCCTCTTCACTCCAGCGGGAGCGAGCGCGGGGATGCGCCATCCGACTCTGTTGTACGTGCACGGCGGACCGAATGGCCAGGATGGCTATCGCTTCGACTTCGACCGGCAGCTGTTCGCTGCGCACGGGTACGCCGTGCTCGCCGTCAACTACCGTGGCTCGAGCGGCCGCGGCTCGGCGTTCCAGAAGGCCATCTTCGCCGACTGGGGCAACAAGGAAGTGCTCGACCTGGTTGGTGCGGCCGACGAGGCCGTGAAGCAGGGAATCGCCGACGGCGATCGTCTCGGAATTGGTGGATGGAGCTACGGCGGAATTCTCACCGACTACACGATCGCGACCACGCCGCGCTTCAAGGCAGCGGTGAGCGGCGCAGGCAGCGCACTGCAGCTGGCGATGTACGGCACCGACCAGTACGTCGCGCAGTACGACCTCGAGATCGGCGCGCCCTGGAAGGCGCAGGAGACCTGGATCAAGATCTCGTATCCGTTCTTCCACGCGGACCGGATCAGGACGCCGACCCTCTTCATGGGTGGCCAGAGCGACTTCAACGTCCCGATCATCGGTGGCGAGCAGATGTATCAGGCGCTCCGCACGCTCGGCGTCGAGACGCAGCTCGTCATCTACCCCAACCAGTTCCATGGCATCACCGTACCGAGCTATCGGCTCGACAGGCTCCAGCGCTATCTGGAGTGGTACGACCGGCATCTCAAGCCGGGGCGCACGGCCGCGAAGTGAGGGCGAGCGTCTCGGGCAGAAACAGGGCATAGCAGTTGCCCGGTCGATGGCCGAGACGAGCTGCCCGCGCACGCGTCCGCGTCGCGCAGCCGTCGCTACCCGAGCGAGGAGTCAGCATGGAGCAGTCGCAGCAGTCACCGACGAACGAGCAGAGCCTGTCCGGCGAAGCGGGCGCCGTTGGGGGCGACGTGAAGGAGAAGGTGTCTGACGGACTCACTTCGGCGCGCGGCACCGCGGGCAAGATGCAGTCGTCAGTCGCCGATGCGCTCGAGTCCGGTGCCGCCTCGCTGCGACAGCGGACGGCCGGCCTCGGCGGTGGAAGCCAAGCGGGCTCCGGTGATTCGCCGTCTTCGGGTCTCTCCGAAGGCACCGCCACGGGCGTCGGCAGCGCGATCGGCCGCGCTGAGGGTCAGGTCATCGCCGCGGTCGCGCCGCGCGCCGCGGAGACAGGTGACGTGGTCGCGTCACTGATGGAGCGCGGCGCGAGCTGGCTCCGCGAGACGGACCTCAGCAACCTCGAAGGTCACATCACTACGCAGGTGAAGCAGTATCCGGTGCGTACCCTCGCGATCGCCGCGGGGATCGGGCTGCTGCTCGCGCGCCGCCGGGATTGATCGCAGCCGTCGATCGGGACATCGTGAACCGCTCTCACCCGTTGGAGGCTAGAACGGCGAGAGGCTGAAGCTCGTCCCGCCCGGCCCGATCGACATGCGCGCGTGCAGGAAGGCGCGATCCACGCGGTTGGTCGGATGGTCGTGGCTGTAGGTCACCACCCGCTGTCCCGAGAAGACACCGAGGACGACGCCCATGGCGATGTCGCTCGCCCAATGCTCGTCGAGGTACAGACGGGCGAGCGACGGCATCGCTGCGCCGGCGTAGAGCGCCGGCGTGATGAGGCCACGATGCGGCGTGTCACGCCGCCGCATCTCCTGTGCGAGTGCGGTCGCGGCGGCGAAGCTCGCCATCGCGTGCATCGACGGCCACGACCGGTAGTTGTAGCTCGTGAAGCCGTGCAGTGGCTGGAAGTCGTACGGATCGGCGTTGATCTTCTCGCCCGCTTCGTTGATGACGTACGGGCGCGCGCGGCCAAGCGCACCGCGGATCACCTGGATGAACGCCGCCGCGACGGCAACCGATTCGGTGGTGTGCAGCGCGACGTCGGCCGTTCCATCGTCTTTCCGAAGTCGTGCGACGCCGTAGGTGAGTCCACCAGTGATCATCAGCACCGTCTCCGTGGCGAGGCTGGCACGGTTGGCCGCCGTCTGGAACCCTGGATGGCGGCGGTGGAATGCGGTGTCGCTGAACGCGCGGGCGATGCGAGTGTCGAGCAGTGTGAGCGCGGCGCTTCCCGCCGTCCCCGCGACGATGAAGATCGCATCCTTCCCTTGTAGCACCGCTGCGGGGCGATCAGGCGATTGTGCGCCGACGCGCGACGTGGGTCCGATGAGCGACACGCTCAGCGCCAGCGCGGTCGCCACAGGTCGAGCCACCATCGTCCAGCCACGGCGGTGCATCATGTTCGCGCGCTCTGGTAGCGGCGGTAGAGTGCCCAGGACATCGCCGCGATCAGCAGTCCACCACTCCATCCACCGAGAACGTCCGTCGCCCAGTGCACATCCAGATAGACTCGGCTGAATCCGACCAGAAGCGGCACCCCGATCGCCAGCGCGATGGCCGGTCCTCGCCGAACGAGCCCTTCCTGCACGAAGACATAGGCGACCGTGCAGCAGACGGCGACAGTTGCCGTGCTGTGCCCGGACGGAAACGAGGGATCACTCTCGAACACCCGTCCCAACCCGGCGGGACGTGAGCGACCATACGCCTTCTTCATCAGCTCGTACGCCGTCACGGCGAACACAGGCGCAACGAGCACGCTCGCCGCCCCGTAGCGCCGCCCACGATACCAGAGGTACGTCGCCGCGAGCAGCGCACAGATCTCCATCGGGCCCACAGACCCGATCTTCGACACCCAGTAGAAGAACGACGCCGCCGCTGGGTGCTGGTGCGCGATGATCCACGCCCGCACTGCGTTGTCGAAACCGCTCGTCTCCCTGGCGAAGACGTCCTGCCCGATCTCAGTGAGGACGAGCAGCGCGACCAGTCCGACCCCGACGACGACGGACCAGTCGCGCGCGAGCAGCAAGGAGCGGTGACGCCGTGACGCCTCCCCGGCGTCATGCGCCGGAGAGCCGGTCGGGGCATGCATCCCGGAGAGCAATGCAGGAAGTGGGCGCGACGGGCAGTCCTGGGATAGATTGGAAGATCGCGCAACCCGCTTCACCCGCGCCGCTCGAGGGCCGGAACGAGGCATTTACACCAATATACAACAGTCGGAACTCCAATGAACAAGCGTATCCGTAAGAAGCGCATCCGTCAGACGCTCCTCATCGAGCTCTCGCTCCGCTTCCCGAATACCGAGGACGCGCTCGCGTGGCTCGATGCTCCGCTCCCCGAGTTCGAAGGACGCACGCCGCGTGACACGATTGCCGCGGGCGAGATCGAGCGTGTCACGGTCCTGCTGGACGGGCTCAACACCGCGGCCGAGAGCGCCGCATAGTCGACGCGGCAGCCCGGAATTCGATGCCTCACCGCGAGTTCGACGATAGCGAGGGTGTCCACTGGCAGGTGTGGGAAGTCATTCCGCAATCCGTCGAACGCCGCGCGCTTCGTGAGCGGCGCCTCTCACCGCGCGCGGCGCATGAGCGCCGCAAGCGGCACGAGGTCCGCCTCCGCGTCGGCAATGGAACCGTGCCGGGGTGGCTCGTCTTCGAGTCGGATCGCGTGAAGCGCCGGCTCCGCCCCATTCCGCACGCCTGGTTCGATTCGTCGGACACCGAACTCGAATCGATGTGCGCCCGCGCCGAGCTCGCCGCGCGCCGCACGCCGCGGCTCATCGAATAGCTCGGCGCCACTCCTGGGGCTGACTCACCGTCGCGGGGCAGGCGTCTCTCTCATCCTCTCCGTCCGCACTGGGCGAGCACGCGTCGCGGAGCGGATGCCTCTGGAAAGAGCGCCCCCGCCGCGGCTGCGTGCCCTCGCCCCTTCTCGCAGTTCCCGCGTCGCACATACGACTCGGCGAGTCGGAGATGAATGCGATAGCTGCCCGGGTCGAGGCGCGACGAGCGCTCGAGCATGCTGAGGCGAGTGCTGGTGCTGTAGAGCGACATCGACGAGAGCTGGCTCGCGCTCCGCGCGATCGCGATGCCTCCCAGAGCGGTCGCGACCAACAGGACGAGCGCCCGTCTTGCGAACGGAAGTTCCACGACGCGACGCTCCCGGGACGGTGGCGAAAGCGCCCCGAGGAGCGACCACCCGATGAGGGCAGGGACCGGCAGCAGCAACACCGCGTCGAAGCTTCCTACGACGACGAGCGTCGCGAGCGTCCCGAGCAGCGCGCACGCGCCGACGCGTTCGTCGTCCGTGAGTCCACGGGCAACCGCGCGCGCGCCGTCGGTCGCGAGAGCGATCACAGCGAGCAGGAGGATCACGGATGCCGCCACGCCGCGCTCCGACAGGAACGTCACCCAGTCGCTGCTCGGCCACGGATTCGACGTCATCCCATCCTCGCCAAGCGAAGGATCATCCGTCGACGCGAACTTGGGATAGACCACCGCCCAGTTGCCGGGCCCGACTCCCAGCAGCGGATGGTGGAGCGACATGCGGAGCGAGTTGCCGTACTGCACGAGCCGGCCATGCCCGCTTCCCGCCTTGTAGTTGACCACGCTTCGCGCCGTGTCCATGTAGGGCGAATCGCTCTTCCAGTCGAGCGTGTTCGGCAGCACCAGCGCCGCGCCGCCGCCAGCGATTCCAACGACGGCGAGCATCGCCAGGCGCCGCAGTGGAAGGGTGCGCTCGCGTCGCCTGAGCGCGAACCATCCCGACACCATGAGCACGAGTGCCCCGGCGATCAGCGCGAGCCACGCGGCACGGCTGCGCGACACGATCAATCCCGCGCACACGATCGCCATGCTGACGTACCACCAGCGCAGCGCGACGCGCGAGCTCGCCCGCAGCGTCACGACGACGAGCGCGGGAAAGGTGATCACGCACAAATGTGCCATGAAGTTGCGGTTCCCGAAGGTGCCGCCCGGTGCCCGGTTCAGGCTGAAGTATTCGATTCGAAGGCCGTACGTCTGCAGCAGCGACGTCGCGGCGCCGATCGCGCCTGCCGCGGCGAGCGTCGCGACGAGCGCACGCCCATGTCCCGCCCGTGCCAGCGCCCGCGCGCACCAGAAGCACGCCGCGCCGGACAGCGAGAGCGCCACGGCTCGCTCCGCCGACCACCAGTTCGTGGCGAACAGCGCCGAGCAGGCGCCGAGCGCGAGAAAAAGCAGGAGCAGCTGATCCACCCGCGCGAGCGACGCTCGGCGAACGCGCGCGAGGAGCGCGAGCGACGCGAGCAGCGCCGTCACGTGCAGCGCGAGCTCCTTGGGCACGAAGAAGCGATCCAGCTCGAATAGCTTGTAGGGCGCAGCCGCGAGCACCACGGCGATTGCGCCCGCCTGCATCACTCGCAGCGCCAGTCGCTCGGCGGCTGGCGAGCGCGTTGCTGGAGTCGGAATCCCCGACGGCCCGGGCGACACGCCCGGCCGGTCGTACGTCAGACCGCGGGTAGCCGCCACGCCCCGCGAAGTCGATGGTAGGACGCCGCAGGAAGCTGCACGATCGTCGGGCGCCGCGACTTGTCGAGCCAGCGCATGACCGTCTCGAGCTCGCTCGCCTCCATCGCCGTGCAGCCAGCCGTGCTGCTCGACGACCCGCTCCAGATGTGGAGAAAGATGCACGAGCCCCGACCGCGGCGTGGCGGTGCCGCGTTGTAGCCCACGATTACCCCCAGTCGGTACTGGCTGACCGAGCGCATGTGCTCGGCGCTGTTCCAGTCCACCTTCTGCACGGCACCGCGATCGACCACAGTGTTGTAATGCGCCGAGCTGGTGTCGTCCACGCAGTCGCTCCCGGGCTGGAGGGAGGTGTATGGAAGCTGGACCCACGGCATCTCGGCGCGAGTCGCGAAGCCGAACGCGGTGTCGAGCGAAAAGACCCCCGCCGGCGCGCGTCCGTCGCCCTCGTGCTTGACCGGATCGGCGGCGGCGGCGGCGAGCCCGGAGTCACCCCACGCCAGCCCACTCCGTCCCACCACGATCGGCACTCGCCCGCCGACCGGACGCCACGGCGCGCGCAGATTCGGCCGCACGAAACGGCGCAGCTCACCCGACGTCGAGTTCCAGTCGGGCGTCGTCACGACGATCAGCTGTCGCGAGGCGCCCAATCGAGCTGGCGCCGCCGTCGACTGGGCATCCAGTTCGACGGCGTTCGCCGCGAGCAGCAGGCCGGCGAGCGTGGTCATCGCCTGGACCGATCGAGTCAGGAATCTTCGCATCTCACGCATCTCATACGGTAACGCGCGGACGCCTGGTGATCCATCGCGCCCTCAGCCTGAGAGGCGATCCTCTCCGCAGTAGATCGTCAGCCGGTCATCCCGGGCAAAGCCGACCAGGCTGACGCCGGCACTGCTCGCGACGCGCACTGCGAGCGCCGTCGGCGCCGACACGGTAGCGACCAGCGCGACGCCGATCACGGCGGCCTTCTGCACCAGCTCGAAGCTGCCACGGCTCGTGAGCACGATGAAGCCGGCGCTCGCGTCCACACCGGTGCGCAACAGTGCGCCAGCGAGCTTGTCCAGCGCATTGTGGCGTCCGACATCCTCGCGGACCAGCTCGACCGCACCGTCCGCGTGCGCCCACCCAGCCGCGTGCACTGCTCCCGTCTCGTCATTGAGCGGTTGCCGCGCCGCGAGCTCGTGCATGGCGCGCGACACCGCCTCCCGGGTCACGACGAGCGGCGTCGAGACTCGCGGCAGGTCGCGCAGCACCGCATCCACGTCGGCCATGCCGCAGATGCCACACCCCGTCCGCCCAGAGAGCCGGCGGCTGCGCGTTCCTGCATGCATCGCGATCGCCGCCGTCGTTTCCAGCTGCAGCTCGATCCCGCGGCTGTAGCGCACAACGCTGATGCGCGACAGCTCCTCCACGCGCGAGATCATCCCCTCCGTTCTCGAGAACCCCACCGCGAAGTCCTCGAGATCCGCCGGCGTCGCCATCATCACCGCATGCGCCGCCCCGTTGTATGCCAGCGTCACCGGAGTCTCCTCCGCGATTGCCTCCCGTGTTCGCGTGCGAGTCGTGCCCTCGGCACGCGTGGCGTCCACGTGCACGAGGGGAGATGAGTGTGCCACCTGCGCTGCCCGTCTACCGGAACAGCGCGAGCGACTTGATCACCGTCTGGTAGACGCCCCAGGCTAGCGGTGCTCCCACGGCGATCCATGCCAGGGCGATGGAGATCGGTGATGAGGTTCCTTCGTTCGTGCGCATCGGCGTGCTCCCTGTTGGCTGCGTCATGCCATCACCGGCCGCGAGGCGGCAACGCGGTCGCCGCTCGTGGCGAGCGGACGAACGAGCAGGTTGGCGATGAAGCCGACGACCAG
>JAYUTY010000495.1:0-3116 GCA_043754875.1 Gemmatimonadota bacterium | reverse complement strand
GAAATCGCGTGCGGCGCGCGCTGTCGCGCCGGTCCGAGAACGAGAGCCGAACGTCGTTGCGATACTCGAACTGCAGCAGTGAGATGCGCTCGCACTGCGCGGGCCGTCCGGCCGGCGCAGTGCCGAACCCGCACGTGCCCACGTCGGTGCCTCCCGTCACGCGGAAGTCGAACCCCGGGATCGTGCCCGGCCCGTCGATCGACAACCGCCGCTCCAACGGCAGCGGGTCGCCACTGAGCCATCCGCCCACGACCAGCCGAACGTTCAGCGCCGAGTTCGGCGCGAGACGATTGTAGCGGCGCACGTCGACGAATCCGCGTTGATAGCGAACCGGTCCGCTCGCAGCCGAGCGCGTGCCGCTGGACGTCGGCGCAGTGACATCGATCTCACCTGTTCCGCGCTCGAAGTCAGCGAGGACGTACCAGCCTGCCCATGGATTGAACACGTCGTTTCGCGTGTCGACACGCAAGGTCACGTTGGCCACGTGAAAGCGTCCTTCGTCCATCCGCGGATTGTCCCGCCATGCCCAGTCGTTGTGCAGCAGCGTCAACGGATCGTGCAGCGAGCGTGAGCGCCACCGCTCGTCGCCGTACGTCAGCGTCAGATCAGCGTCGTCGGTCGCCCGAAGCGCGGCCGAGATGCGTCCTCCATGCCGCCCGAAGTAGTCGCGATAGTCACGGTGAAAGAGGAACGACGCGAGTCCCACCTCGGCGTTGCTCAGTTGCCACTGCTCCACGCCGTCCACCACGTTGAACAGCCGTGCGCCGAATGATGCGCCGAATTTGCGGCCCACGCGGAGCTCGCCGCGTACGTCATGGCCGACGTCCGGCTCGCTCCCCGAGAAGCTCGATTCGGTCCGCAGCACCGCCGTGGCCTCGAGGCGGGCGTGCCCCCACCCCTGATCGCGGTAGAGCACCGGGCCCACGCGCACCGGCAATCCCTCCACCCGGTTGTAGGCGCCGGCGGTGGCGATCTCCAGGCGGTTGAAGTTGCCCCTGCTGCGCCGCTCGAACCGCCGCCACCATTGCTCATCGGTGCCCGCGTCGCTCAGCGTCGCCATCAGCACGCCATTCGTCTGCGTGTAGCGCAGCGGTGGGTGGTAGACGCGGATCTCCCCACCGATCAACGCCACGCTGCTTCCCTCGATCTCGCCACCCACCACGATCAGGTCGCCATCGATCCTCGCGCCCTTCACGAGCACGACGTCAGCGTTGATCGCGAGCACGCGACCCGTCACATGTCCTGCGACCGTGATCGTCCCGTTCAGCACCGCGACATCGCCGGATACGGTTCGCCCGGCTACGATCTCCAGGCCATCGGTTGCTCTGAGCGTCGTCGTCGCGTTGTAGAGCGACACCACCTCCCGAGCGACATCCTTCGGCAGGTCGTCGTGCACGTTCACCGTGTCGCGCCGCTGTCCATGCGCCGGTGCGCTCACGCACGCGAGCAGCGCCAGCACGCACACCGTCATCCGCCTGCGCCATCGACCCCCGCGCAGCGGAGAGATCGCTCGCGCGACGCGGTGCGCCGCCCCACTCGCCAGCTCGTTCACAGCTCTTCCCCGACTGGTATCCCGAGCCGCCGCATGCGGCGGTAGAGGTTCGCTCGGTCCGTCTTCAGCTTGCGGGATGCCTCCGTCACGTTGCCGGCGGCGGCCGACAGCGCGCGCACGATCAGTACGCGCTCGTGCTCGTCCAGCGTGTCGGACAGCGAGCTGTCCAGCGACGACGGGTCCGGCAACGCTTCCTCGACACGTCTCGGCCCGTCGATCGGGATCACCGCGCGGACGTCGCGCTCGTTCACGTCACCACCGGCGTGCAGGATCGCGAGTCGCTCCACGATGTTCGCCAGCTCGCGCACGTTCCCGGGCCAGCGGTAGCGGGCCATCAGCGTCAGAACGGCCGGCGTCCACTGCGGTGCGTGCCGGCCGGTGCGTGCACGATAGAGCGCGGAGAAGTGCCGAATCAACGACGGCAGGTCGTCCGGCCGCTCTCGCAACGGGGGGATCTCGATCGGGATCACGTTCAGCCGGAAGAGCAGATCCTCGCGAAACGACCCCTCGCTCACACACCGCGCCAGGTCGCGATTCGTCGCGCTCACGATCCTGACGTCGATGCGGATCGGTTTGCCACCCCCCACGCGCTCGATCTCCTTCGCCTCGATCGCGCGCAGCAGCTTCGCCTGCGCCTCGAGTCCCAGATCTCCGACCTCGTCGAGGAAGAGCGTGCCCGTATGTGCCAGCTCGAACCGCCCGATGCGGCGATCCGTCGCGCCGGTGAACGCCCCCTTCTCGTGCCCGAACATCTCGCTCTCCACGAGGTCGCGCGGGATCGCCGCGCAGTTCACGCGCACGAAGGGCCGATCACGACGCGGACTGCCGAAGTGGATTGCCGACGCGACCAGCTCCTTGCCCGTTCCGGACTCGCCTGTCACCAGCACGCGTGCATCGGTCGGCGCGACGCGTGCGATCATCTCGCGCACGCGGTCCATCGCCGGGCTCGCCCCGATCATCTCGCCCGCCAATCCGAGATCCTCGCGTAGTGCCCGCGCCTCGCGCCGCACGCGGCGCAGCTCGAGCGCTGAGGCGATCGCCAGCAGCACCCCTTCGGGCGTCAGCGGCTTTTCCAGGAAGTTGAAGGCGCCCAGCTTCGTCGCCTTCACTGCGTCGCTGAGCCCTGCCTTGCCGCTCATCATGATCACCGGGATGTCGGGCGCGCTTTCGCGCAGCCGAGCGAGCGTCGCGAGCCCATCGAACTCCCCGGGAATCATCAGGTCCAGCAGCACCACGTCGGGCGCACTCTCCGCCACACGGGCCAGTCCACCCGCACCCTCCGCCGCATCCCGCACTTCGTAGCCTTCGCTCGTGAGCAGGGCGCCCACCATCCGGCGGATGTTCGGCTCGTCGTCGACGATCAGGACGCTCGGCACGGCCGCCCGCTACCGCACGCCGTCGGCCGGCGCCACGATGCCGGGCACCGCATGTGGCCCCGGAGCCACCCGATCCGAGAGCAGCCTCGTCGTGAATCGCTGCCCCTCCGAGATGCGCTCCACCTCGATCGCGATCGAGTCCACCGCCTGCTCGATACGCTCCAGCCGGCCCAGCACCTCGGGCGACA
>JAYUTY010000494.1:0-3123 GCA_043754875.1 Gemmatimonadota bacterium | reverse complement strand
CGTCGTGATGCAGGGCGATTCGTCGGCGGAGCCGGTGCGATCGCCGCCGCCTGTGCAGCGCTCTGCTGCGCGGGCGCACCGATCGTGTTGAGCGTGCTTTCGGCGACGGGGCTCACCTGGCTCCGCGACGATGCAATCCTGCTGCCGATCATCGCGGTCGCACTGGGTCTCGCGCTGAGTATTCGTGAGTCAGGACGTACTTCGCGTACGCGCGTTGGAGCAGCAGGATGCAGCGCATGGACTGGTCGCCGTCGCGGTCAACCTGGCGGATGCTGATGGCCACCGCGCTGGCCACTCGACACGGGATGAGGCGCATCAACGCGGCTCGCCCGATGATCGCGCTGCTGGAACGCGATGAAGTCGTGCACCGCGGTGAGCGCCTGCGGATCATGCGTCGTGATGCGCACCTCGCCACCGTGTGGCAGGTCGTGCTCGACGTACGTGATGGCTCCGTGCTTCGCCGCCATCACAGACGTCCCGGGTACGTGCTGCATGTGCACGAAGCCGGGCGTTCGAAAGTCGCCCGCCGCGAACGCCGAGGCGATCTCGCGGAGGTGACGCCTGATCGCCGCGACTCCGGCGGCGTCACGGACGGTGCGTTGCAGCTCGATGCGACCCCCATCTGGTAGCGCGTCGAAGTGATGCGACGACGTGTACTGATCTACTCCCATGCCGCGCCGGTCGGCGCCGCGCGCCTGGACCGCGGCGAAGCTGCTGTCGGACCGCGAGGTGCTCTGCCAGGAGGCGGGCCGCGCCGAGGTGGCGTTGGACGACTGGGCGCGTGCCGTCGCAGTGAACGCAGGAGGAAGGATGGCAAGAACGACGACCAGCAGCAGATCCCCACTTCGGCGAGCGCGTCTGCCACTGAACCAGGAGAGAGATCGCATGTGACCCAACCTGTCGGCAGTGAGAGACGAAGTGTTGGTGCGGTGCTCACTACTGCAACGTCGCTCCTTGCCGGACAAGGGGAAGGAACCGACGTTTCTTCGCACGAGCCTTCATCCAATGCTGCCCGACCTGCCACTCTTCCGGCGACTCACGCCACCAGCCGGCGCCGTGCTGGCAGCAGCGCCATGGCGGCGCTTTCGGCGTGGCGAGACGCTGCGGACTGCGGGCGCCGAAGCGCAATGGCTCGTCGTGGTCCTCACGGGTCGTGTGCGCGTCGTGCGCGCGTCTGGTGGGCGCCAGTACGGGCTGCACACCGAGGTGGCAGGAGGCACGCTCGGCGAGGTGCCGTTCTTCGCGGGCGGACGGTACCCAGCGACCGCGATCGCCACGGAGCCGACGACCTGTCTCCTCCTGGATCGCACAACGCTCGCGCGCGCCGTCGCGGCAGATCCAGAGGTGGCGTTTCGATGGCTCGGCCACCTCGCCGGCCGCGTCCGACAACTCGTCAGCCGACTGGACCAGCAGACCACGCGGACGGTCGAGCAACGACTGGCCGAGTACCTCCTGACACGGCAGGCCGAGGCGAAGGCGCGACCGTTTCGGCTCGCGGCGACGCAGGCCGAGGCTGCGGAGGAGTTGGGCACGGTGCGGGAGGTTCCCGTGCGCACCCTTCGCCAATTGCGTGAGGCCGGGATGCTCGAGGTACCACGGCGCGGGCACTACGTGATCCGCGACCGCGCACGCCTCGCGCAGATCGCCACGTCGTGAGGTCAGGCGTCAGAGGTACGTCGCCACGAGTGCATGGCTCGGGAGTCGCGCTGGCATCGTGGACGCGCCGATGCCAGGCGGCGTGCCGTCCGCGGTGCAGGTGGCGACGAGGTGCGACGTGCTGAGGCGAAACTCGCCGCGCCTCGTCTCGCGCCATTCGCAGAGCAGAAGCCGTACGGCATCAGTGGCGCACGCGCTCATCGCGCCGATGCTACGCAGGTCGAGTCGGAGCGTCCGGATCTGGGCCGGGAGCGACCGACAGACCTCGAGCAGCGTTCCTGCACTCTCGATGTCGAGGGAGCCGCTCACGTACACCGCAGCGGACTCACCGGCCACCTCGAGCTGATACCGCATCGGAGGAGGGTTCTGGTTCTGCGGCTGCTGCAATTGCTGTGGCGATCGATCGAGCACGTCTACCGACTCCGCTGGAGGAGCAGGTACGTAAGCGTGCGATGGCAACGGCAACTTGTCGACAATGACACGAGATGGTAACGGCGTCCGCAGCCTGTCCGACGACCTCCAGGCGAGGCCGCGAAGCTCGGCTCAGCCGACCTTCACGCCGAGGTTGATGATCCCGGCGTAGCCATCCGACGTCGCAGTCGTCTGGAGCGCCAGCGCCGACTTGTCCGTGGCCGCGAGGCCGTTGTAGATGCCGTCGGTGGTGTTGCGTGTGTCGCGCGTGCCGTGGCTGCTGTACGGGCTCATCCCATGCACGACGCTGGTGAGTGCCTCATCGAAGAAGAACTGCGACGTGAAGGCATAGCTCTGCGTGGAGTCGGTGTAGAGGCGCAGCTTGAAATGGATGTGCACTGCGCGGCCGTTGTACCAGCCGGGGTAGATCGTGGTGAAGTTTGCAGCGGCCGCGGGTGCTGTTCGCCGACTCATCGGAGTAGAGTCCTGCGGTGTCGCAGTGCCAAACGTCGAGGTAGGCGCCGGTGAGCGGCGTGCACACATTGCTCGCGACGCGCGAGACGTTGAAGCGGAGCGCCAGCGGGATGCCGGCCGACACCACGCCCGACGTGGGATCGCTGCGGATATCCGAGCGCTCGAGCTTCTCGTCGACGAAATAGGGACCTTCAATGAGCGCGGCAGTGAGCACACAACTCGAGTTCGCCGAGCCGGCGGCAGCGCCGTCGTTGGTTGCGCCAGTCACGCCAGTGCTCGTGGTGCCGCTCAGCGCGTCCGTGCCGCAGGCGATCACACTCTGAGCGACGATCACGCTCGCTGTGCCCCGTGCCGCGAAGCCGAGCAGATCGCGGCGGCTCATGGGGGTGAGAATGGCGGGCGCGACTGGGGACTTCTTTCCGAACATGGCGTTGACCCTCGAACGCAGTTGAAACGATCGTACGCGATACGTACGCCATGAAACACTTGACCGGCGCGATACCCTGTCATGCCTTCACAACACCGCCGCTGCGGTCGCGGTCGTCTCTCGCCCGCTGGTGATCAGGGCTGAATCGCGCGACG
>JAYUTY010000493.1:0-3125 GCA_043754875.1 Gemmatimonadota bacterium | reverse complement strand
AGCCCGGCCGCGGCGTCGCGACGATCCTCCAGATGGTCGCCCTCACTCGGCAGGACTGCCTCATCGGATCGGCCGGCATCATGCGTCAGGCGCTCGTGCAGGCCGTGCATCACGCGCGGCACCGCTCGGCGTTCGGCAAGCGGCTCGTGGATCAGCCGCTGATGCAGAACGTGCTCGCCGATCTCGCGCTGGAGTCGGAGGCGGCCACCGCGCTCGCGCTGCGCGTCGCGCGGTCGATCGACGCGAGCCCGCGCGACGAGAGCGAGCGCGCACTCGCGCGGATCGTCACAGCCGTGGGCAAGTACTGGGTGTGCAAGCGGTGCCCGCCCTTCGTGAACGAGGCGCAGGAGTGTCTCGGCGGCGCCGGCTACGTGGAGGAGAGTGCATTGCCGCGGCTCTACCGCCAGGCGCCGCTCAACTCCATCTGGGAAGGGAGCGGCAACATCCAGTGCCTCGACGTGCTGCGTGCGTTCACGAAGGAGCCGGCGAGCTTCGAGGCGTTCTTCGGCGAGCTCGAGGCCATGCGCGGCGGCCACGTGCTGCTCGACGCGGAGATCGACGTGCTGCGCGCGGTGCTGCGCGAGGACGCCGCTTCGCTAGAGGGGCGCGCGCGCTATCTCGTGGAGCGGATGGCGCTCGCGCTGCAGGCGTCGTGTCTCGTGCGGAGCGGCAACGTTGCCATCGCGGATGCGTTCTGCGAGAGCCGGCTCGGCGGCGAGCATGGCATGGTATTCGGGACGCTGCCGAGCGATGCGCCGGTCGGAGTGCTGATCGAGCGGGCACTCGGTGCCTGACGGCGCTTCACCCGGTCGCATCGATCGAGTGACGGCGCGCTGCAGGTCAGTCTACGATCGCACGCTCATGCGGCGCCAACCGGCCCCGGTGTGTGCGTCGTCTCGGCCGCGCCAGCCTCCCGGCCGTGCTGGTACGTGCCGACAGGCGCACGGAACGCCACGGCGAGCCGGTTCCAGCCGTTGATCGTGATCACCGCCATCGTCAGCGCAACCAACTCGGCTTCGCTGAACTGCTCGCGCACCGCGGCATACGCCTCGTCCGAAACCCCCGTGCGTGCGATCTCGGTGATCGTCTCCGTCCAGGCGAGCGCCGCACGCTCGCGCGCCGAGTAGAAGGGTGTCTCGCGCCAGACGCTCACCGCGTAGAGGCGCTGCTCGGTCTCGCCGGCGAATCGCGCGTCCTTGCTGTGCATGTCCACGCAGTACGCGCAGCCGTTGATCAGCGATGCCCGCAGCTTGACGAGCTCGAGCAGCGACGTCTCGAGCCCGGAGCTCTTCACGTACGCTTCCATGCCGTACTGCGCCCGGAGCGCGTCCGGCGCCACTCGCGTGTAGTCCATCCTCGGGCCGCGATGCGCCGAGGATCCATTCTCGGTGGTGGGGATCCGTGCTGCCTGTGACCGCGTCTCGTTCATGGCACTTCTCCTGTCTCGAGTGATCGACTGGTGTCGCGCAGTCGTTGCGCGTGAAGAGAGAGACGGACGCGATGATCAGTTGTGACAGGTGCCGAGCAAGCCGCAGCGAATGCACGCACCGGCATCAGCCTACGGATACGAGCTCGGCGCTCCGATCGACACGGCCGTGCCTCGCACGACGATCCCTCCGCTGGCCGGCACCTCGACCGCGAGCTCGCTTGGACGTCCCATCGTGACGCCCTGACGAATGGTGAACGTCATCGGTGCCGTGATCAAACGGGCGTCTCGCAGGTATCCGCCCAGCGCCGCGGCGGCGGCACCCGTGGCCGGATCTTCGACGACTCCGCCGACGGGAAACGGGTTGCGGGCATGAAAGAGCGTCTCGCCCTCGCGCCAGATCAGCTGAAGCGTCGTGAGGTCATTCGCCAGCATCAGCAGCTTCAATCGGTCGAAGTCGTACGCCAGTTCGGCCAACCGGTCAGCCGTCCTCACGGCGAGCACGAGGTGCCACGCTCCCGCATAGGCGCGCACCGGCGGGATCGACGGGTCCAACTCGCTCCGCTTCCAGTGCAGCGCATCGAGCACGTCGGCCACGAGCGCGTCACTCGCCGGCTCGTGGCGCGGTACGACGGATGTGAGTGCGGCCTCGCGATGGCCGTGCACGAGCCCCACGCTCACCGGCACCACGCCGACCGAGGTGTGCAGCTGGTACGTCCCGTCTCCACAGCTCTCGCCCAGCACCACCCCCGTGGCGATCGTCGCGTGGCCGCAGAAGGACACCTCCGCTTCCGGGCTGAAGTAGCGCACGCGTCGCACCACCCCCACTGCTGGCTCGACGAACGCCGTCTCGGAAAAGCCGACCTCCCGTGCGACAGCCTGCATCTCGGCGGCGCCTGGGTGGACGTCGCCGATCCAGACCCCGGCCGGATTCCCACCGGCCGGATCGTTGGAGAAGGCAGTCACGCGGTGCAGCTGTCCTGTGGTCATTGTCGGTTTGGGCATGGGTGAAGCGCACTCAGTCGAGCGCACCGCTGAACAGGAGGTCGTGGTGCCATCCGCTCGCGACGCCGTGCAGACGAAGGATGGTCGCGAGCTGCGCCCAGGTGCGAACGCCATGCAGGAGCGTGTGCGCGACGACCTTGCGGGCTGTGGCGCGGTGTGTGCCGGCGCTGATCGTCTGGAAGTCGATTACGCGCGAGAGATCTGCCTCCGATGCGCCATCTATCCACGCAGACAGGCGCGCGTTCGCATCGCGTGCGGCGGCGAACAGCGCAGTCGTGGCGTCGCGGGGGATCGCTTCGTATGCTGTGACAGCTACGCCCACCAGACGGTCGCAATATCGCGTTTCCACGGCCACGACATGATGGATCACGCCGCGGACCACCGCCATGCGCGACCCGGCGCCATCCTCCGGTGCGAAGGGAAAGTCGAGCGCCTCTGGATGCTGCTCGAAGAAGTGCTCCCACGCCGTGATCTCGTCGCGCTCGTAGCGCAGCAGCTCGGTAAGAGTGATGGCTGAGGTACCGGTGACATCGGTCATGGAATGCTGGGCAGAAGGGAGGTGTGAGCGAGCGAATCAGTCATTGTCGATCGATAGGAGTCCACGCGCGATGTCGGCAATGACGTCGTCTGGCGACTCGGCACCGACGGACAGCCGAATGAAGCCCGGTGGCATCGCGAACCCTTCCGTGCGCGT
>JAYUTY010000492.1:0-3133 GCA_043754875.1 Gemmatimonadota bacterium | reverse complement strand
GGCTCGGAACGCGGACAGTTGCTGCCGACGCTCGACGAGGCGCTGACGCGCCACCTGCGGCGTCGGGCGCTCGCCCAATCCGACATGCCCGCCGATGGGGCGGAAGATCGCCGTCGAAACTTCCGGCCGTGGCGCTACCAGCAGGCGGGGACGTGGATCTGAGTGCCCTCACGCCCTACGCTGCTAGTCGCGCATGAAGTGGCAGGTATAGCCACCAGGATTCTTGCGCAGATAATCCTGATGGTAGCCCTCGGCGCTGTACCAGGTAGAGGCCGGCTCGATCGACGTCGTGATCGGGCGCTTCCACTTTCCAGAGGCGTCGACGCGTGCCTTGACGCGCTCGGCGGTCTCACGCTGCTCCGCTGATTGGGGGAAGATCACCGAGCGATACTGAGTGCCGATGTCGTTGCCCTGCCGGTTCAGCGTCGTGGGGTCGTGCAGCTTGAAGAACCACTGCTCGAGCAGCGTCTCGTAGCTCAGCACGGATGGGTCGAAGGTGACGCGGATCGCCTCGGCGTGGCCCGACTTGCTGTCGTGCGTGTCGTGGTAGGTGGGGTTCTCGAGCCACCCGCCCGTATAGCCGACATCGGTGTCGATCACCCCCGGCACGTTGCGGAGGAGTTCCTCCACACCCCAGAAGCAGCCACTGGCAAACACGGCGACTTCGGTCTTCTGCTCACCCGCAACTGCGGAGCCTGGCGTGCTGCGCTGATCATTCATCTGACTCTCTCGACGAAAGGGTGCCGTGCCGCCGCCGGTGGATGACGCGGGCGAACGAGCCACGAGCTTGAGACAGCATATACACACGATCCGCGCCTGTGGAGTTCCCATGCTGATCAATCGGCGCCCGAGCGGCTGTCTTGCCGCTGGGCTCGCCGCAAATGCGATGCGCCGGAACGGATCTTGTGGCATACTGGCCATTCGCCGATGCGGCGTCGATGGACGCTGCCGACCTCACCGACACACCGGAGCTTCTCGTGAGTGGACTCATCGGGCTGGGCGTTCTTCTGCTCATCGTGTGGGCCGTGCTCTGGCTCGGCTTCCACATCGTCGCCGGCGTCGTGCATCTGCTCGTTGTTCTCGCGCTGGTCTTCATCGTCTGGGGCTTCGTGAAGCGCGGCGCTCGCGCAGTGAGCGGAGGCGTGTAGCGACACCGCAGGCCTCAGGGGCCAGTCGGGACCGCTCAGGCCTGTCGGGAGAAGTACTGACGAAGTGTGGTGACTGGCGGCGCGAGGTCGCTCGCTTCGCCTGACGTGATCGTCGTGCCGGCGGAAGGACATTCCATGAGAAGACTTTTTCTCTGGAGTGGACCTCATGATCGTCGCGACACAGAACCAGCAGCAGAGCCGCGCGCCGCGCCGCGCACCTGATCGCGTGCGCGGGCGGATCGCCTGTGCCATCGGCGCGCTGGCGCTGGTATTCGCCTCCGTGGCGCATGGCCAGTCGGCCGCGCGAGTGGCGCCGCGTGCCTCGACGGTGGCCTGGGGGGCGCTTCCCTTCGCCGTCGGCGAGCGACTGAGCTACGACGCTCATGCGGGCCCGGGGCTGAACGGGCGCGCCGAGATGTGGATCGAAGGTCCCGAGGACATTCGCGGCACCTCGACCATGGTGCTCCGCTTCACTTTCGCGGCGCGCGTCGGCTTCCTCCACGTGGACGACAACACCACGTCGTGGCTCGACCCCATCCGCATGTCGGCGATGCGCTTCGTCAAGGAAGAGCATCACCTGATGGCGCGTCACAACGAGGACGTGACCATCGAGCCGTTGACCAGGCACTGGTCGGCCGCGGACGGCCGCAGCGGGACGAGTCCCACCAACATCCCGCTGGACGAGCTCTCGTTCATGTACGCGGTGCGGACCTTCTCGCTCTCCACCGACTCCGCGACCGTGCTCGATCGGCACTTCGACGCCGAGCGGAGTCCCACGACGCTGCGGATGATCGGGCGTGACACGATCACGACGCCCGCCGGCACGTTTGCCACGCGCGAGGTCGAGATGCGCGTGCGCGACGCGCACAACTACAAGGGCGAGGGGGTGATCCGCTTCTCGCTGAGCGACGACGCGTGCCGTCGTCCGCTGCGAATCGAGAGCCGGATCCCGGGCGCCGGCACGGTCGTGCTCACGCTGTCCAGCGCACTGCCGAAGATCGCCGCGTGCCTGCCGATGGCCGACGTGCCATAGCGCCATTCGCACCACGTCTCGTGTGGGGAGAAGTCCCGCCACGATGAATGCCTCTCCCGACTTCGAAGGGCCTTTGGAAGTCCGATCCTTCCTTCACAGAGCACGATGTACGTGCCCGCCAACTCAGAGGTTCCCATGCGACTTCCGTCGTTGATCACTCTTCGCCGTTTTCTCCCCGTCGTTGCGCTCGCCGCTGCGCTTCCGGCCCTCGCCTGGACGCATTTCATGGTGCCGCTGACGCTGCAGCCGGAGAGCAAGCTGTGGGTCGAGGGCAAGTCCTCGATCAAGGACTTCACCTGCAAGGCGCCGGACGTCAGCGCGGTCGTCGAAGGCAGTGCGAACGCCGTCGCCCAGGTCGCCGCGGGCGAGAAGGGAATCCAGACAGTCAAGGTCACGGTGACGTCCGACAAGATGGAGTGCGGCAACGGGACGATGAACGAGCACATGAAGAAGGCGCTCAAGGTGGAGGAGTTCCCCACGATCCAGTTCAAGCTCTCGAGCTACGACGTGAGCAAGGGCGCCGAAGGCAGCACCGGCACTCTCAAGGGAATGCTGACACTCGGCGGCGTCCAGAAGCCGATCAGCATCCCGGCCGAGAGCAGGACGGACGGGGGCGCCATGCACGTCACTGGTGCGTACGAAGTCAAGATGAGCGACTACGAGCTCAAGCCGCCGTCGCTGATGTTCGGCCGCATCAAGGTGCGCGATGCCGTGAACGTGAAGTTCGACCTCCTCCTCAAGAGCTGATCCACCCACCGAGCGCTCCGTGAAGCGCTCCCTCCAGGACCCGACCATGTCAATCAGCAGCAGACTTCTCATCGGTGTCGCGCTCATCAGCGCACACACCGCCATTGCCCAGCAGCCCACGGTGCGCGTGGCGTCGGCGGCGGCGGACACCACGGTCGTCGTCGCGACGCCGGACAGCACCGTCACCCCGCCGACGGCGACGGCG
>JAYUTY010000491.1:0-9221 GCA_043754875.1 Gemmatimonadota bacterium | reverse complement strand
TGACCCGCGACGGCGATCGGCGTGGACTGAAGATCCGACAGGGACCCCATCTTGTACTGCGGCGTCATCACGCTGACCGCGTACTGCACGCCGTTCGCGGGATTGAGCCAGAAGTTGGGGGCGGTCTGACCGCTCGAGCTGAGCGAGATGAGCATGTCGCTCGAAACGTCGCGCTGCGAGAGGCCGATCTGCTGCGCCTTCGTGCGATCCACGGAGAAGCGCAACTCGGGGGCATCCATCACCTGCTGCACGCGCACGTCGGCGGCGCCGGGAATGCGGGAGATCGCCGCCGAGAGCTTCTGCGCGATGGCGAAGTTCGCCGTGCGGTTCTGACCTGCGACCTGCACGTCGATCGGCGCCGGAAGCCCCAGGTTGAGCACCTGATTCACGATGTCCGCCGACTGGAAGAAGAACGTCACCCCCGGAAACTCCTTTGGCAGCGTACGGCGCAGGGCGCGCACGTACTCCCATGTGGAGCCGCGATGCTCGGCGCTGAGCTGCACGAGCATGTCGCCGTCCGCCGGACCGACCGTCGCGTTCGAGCCGATCGCGAGGGCGACGCCGTACGTCGTCAGCCCGATGTTGTCGAGCATCATCGCGAGGTCGTGCGCCGGGATCGTCCGCCGCACCGACTGCTCGATCCTGGAGAAGAGCACCTCCGTCTCCTCCAGCCGCGTGCCCGACGGTGCGCGCACGTGCAGCTGGAACTGGCCGCCGTCCACCTGCGGGAAGAAGTCCTGGCCGATGAAGGGGACCAGGAGCAGTGACGCGACGACGAAGGCGAGCGCACTGGCCAGCACGGCGCGGCGCCGAGTCATCGCACCGGCGAGCAATGCGTGATAGCCACCGCGAAAGCGCTCGAACCACTCGTTGAACCGATCGACGATGCGGTCGAAGCGATTCCGCGTGCGCTGACCATTGGCACCCGCCGCGTGCGCGGCCGCCTCGGCCGGCAGCATGTAATCGGCCATCGTCGGCACGAGCGTGCGCGAGAGGAAGTACGACGCCGCCATCGCGAAGATCACGGCGAGCGCGAGCGGACGGAAGAGCGCCGCCGCCGGCCCCTGCAGCGCGAAGATCGGAAGGAAGACGATGCAGATCGCCACGGTGGAGACGAAGGCGGGGATGGCGATCTGCTCCGCGCCGTCCACGATGGCCTGCCGCAGCGGCTTTCCGTGCTCGAGGTTCCGATGGATGTTCTCGATCGCCACGGTCGCGTCGTCCACGAGGACGCCCACCGCGAGGGCGAGCCCGCCGAGCGTCATCACGTTGAGCGTCTCGCCAGTGGCCCACAGGCAGATGATCGAGGTCAGTACGCTGAGCGGAATCGACAGGGCGACGATGATCGTCGAACGCCAGCTGCCAAGGAAGATCAGGATCATCATCGCCGTCAGGCACGCGGCGATGATTCCCTCGCGCAGCACGCCGGCGATCGTCGCCTTCACGTAGCCCGATTGGTCGCCGAGCAGCTCCAGCGTCACGTCCTCGGGAAGGCCGGCCTTGATCGCGGGGAGCATCTTCTTGACGAGGCTCACCACTTCCAGCGTCGACGCCTTGCCGTTCTTGAGCAGCGAGAGGTAGGTGCCGCGGTGCCCGTTCTCGCGGACGATGTTCGTCTGGACTCCGCCGCCCTCGCGCACCTGCGCGACGTCGCCGACCGTGATCGTCGCGCCGTTCACCGTCCTGATCGGCAGATCGGCAAGCTGGCGCACCGAGTCGGGCGAGGAGTTGATCCGCACCGAATACTCGCGGTCGCCCATCTTCACCGAACCGCCGGGGAGGATCACGTTCTGCAGGTTCACCGCGCGGCTCACGTCGCCCGCCGACAGCCCCTTGGCGTACAGCGCCTGCGGGTCGATGTCCACGTTGACGAGCCGCGGCACGCCGCCGAACGCGGGCAGCACGCTGGCGCCATGGACAGTACCGAGAGGCACGCGGATGAAGTTGGTGCCCAGGTCGCTCAGCTCGGACTCGGTGCGCTTGGGGCTGGCGACGCCAAGCTGGAGGATCGGCACGTCCGTGGCGTTGAAGCGCACCATGAACGGCGGCGAGATGCCCGGCGGCATGTTGCGCGTGACGCCCTGCGACGCAGCGGTGAGCTGCGCCATGCCCGCCTGCACGTCGGCGTCCGGCTGGAAGTACACCTTGATGATGCTGAGCCCATTCAGCGACTGCGACTCGATGTGCTCGACGTCGTTGACGTAGCTCGAATAGACGCGCTCGGCGAGTGAGACGATGCGCTGCTCCATCTCGCGCGGCGCGAGGCCGCCGTAGCTCCAGAGCATGGAGACCACGGGCACGTTGATCACAGGGAAGATGTCGATCGGCATCCGGACGATCGCGACGATGCCGAAGACGAGCATCAGGAGCGCGACGCAGACGAAGGTGTACGGGCGCCGAAGCGCAATCAGGACGAGCCACATGCGCTAGCCCTCCGTCGTCGAAATGTGGTGCACCACGGTGTTCACAGCGTTCTCCCGACCAGTGCTTCCAGCGCGGCGCGTGTGAGCTGGTAGTTGTAGCGTGCGGCCACGAGTCCGAGCTCTGCCTGCGTCACGGCGAGCTCCGACGTGAGGCGGTCGAGCGACGTGGCGATCCCGGCGCGATAGCGTTCGGTCTGCACACGCAGGTCCTCCTGCGCGGCGGACACGGCCTCGCGCGCCAGGGCGATGTTCTGCTCGGCGAAACGCAGCGCGCTGAGCAGTCGAGCGCTCTCGGCCCGGGCGAGCCGGATGGCGTCGAGGGCGGTGGATCGCGCCACTTCGGCCGCGGCCTCGCTGCGCGTGATCGCGTCCTCGCGCTGAAAGCCGTTGAACAGCGGAAAGCTCGTCCCCACGGCCATCTGCCAGCCTGGTCGCGTGGCGCCGAGCACGGGCGATGTGTTGGCGACGTTGTAGCCACCGGTGAGGCGAAGGTCGGGCGCGTAGAGCGACCTCGCGGCGCGCGTGCCGGCGGCGGTGGCCCGAGCGCTGGCCTCGGCGGCGCGCACGGCTGGCGCGGCGTCGACGGCGAGGCGTGCGACCTGGGAATCCGACAAGGCAAGCGGACGAGGGTCGAGTGAGGCGGGCCGCTCCGCGCCGACGGGGCCCGGCGAGCCAACGAGCCGACCGAGGCCATAGGCGGCCGACTGCAGCGTGTCTCGAGCAGCGAGGAGCTGCTGACGGCCGGTGGTGAGCTCGAGCCGCGCGCGCAGCTCGTCCGAGCGCGTGGCAGTGCCGGCCCGGACTCGAGCCTGCGCGTAGCGAAGGCCCCGCTGGGCGCGGGCGACGCGCGCCTGGGCCACGGTGATGAGGTCCGCCCCGCGCAGCGTCTCGTAGAACGCGCGCTCAGCCGCGAGGGTCACCTGGAAGCGGAGCGAGAGCTCGTTGGCCTCGGCGGCACCGACGTCCGCACTCGCGCGGGCGCGCTCGGCGCCGCGCCGGCCGCCGGTGAACAGCTCGACCGACGAGCCGAGCCCCGCCGAATAGCTGGACCCGGTGGCGCCACCGCCCGCCAGCGGACTGCTGACGATGTCGGAGCGGACCGCTGACGAGTTCAACGAGAGCGACGGGATGTACGCGCCGTTCGCGACCCGCTGCTCGCTGCGAGCGGTGCGGATCGCCTCGACGCCCGAGGTTGCGCTCGGCGAGGCGGCGAGTGCGCGGGACACGACGCTCGCGAGCGGGAGCAGCGTGTCGATGCGTACGATCATCGCGGTGTCGGCAAGTGACACGGGCGACGACTGCTGGCCACCAGCCAGAGACGTGATGGCAACCAGCATGCAGACGTTGGCACCGATGAGGCAGCGGGTGCGACCGGCACTGCGGAAAGACTCGAGTGACACGCGAGAGGGAGCGACGTGAAGGGATACGGGACGTTCCCTATGGTACGCGGCCGCGAGGGTGGCCGTTGGCCGGATTCACCCCAGTGCGGCGAGGCATTAGCTTCTGGATGGCGACCGGATAGCTCAGTTGGTAGAGCAGGAGACTTTTAATCTTCAGGTCGTGGGTTCGATCCCCACTCCGGTCATGAGGCGGTCGCCGCGTGCGTTACGAGCCCCGTCTGGACGTCGAGCAGTGCGACGGCCGCGTGGAACATGGCGGCCGCTGGTAAGCAATCGGAAGAGGCACGTCCCGAGTTCCCGGGGCGTGCCTCTTCTGCTTGCAGGGGTGGTGAGGCGTGGCAGGAAAACACGAACGCCCCGCGAGTCATCTCGCGGGGCGTTCGTGCCGACTGGTCCGCTTACGCGTTCCGGTCGATGCAGCCCTTGTACTGCGGGTTGTTCGTCTCCTCGAAGGGAATCGGGAGATTGACGTCCGGGCCGTACGTGCTGCCGGGCGCGGCAGCGCCAACGGGATTGTAGATCCCGGTCGGGAAGACCGACTCCGAACCGCGGCCATACTGCTTGATCAGACGACGAAGATCTCCGAGACGATGCGCCGTGAGATAGAGGTCGTACGCGCGCTCAGTGAACAGCAGGTTCTGCTTGCCAACTGCGTCGGTCGGCAAGGCGGCGATCGGCGCGGGCAATGCCGGAGCCGGGGAGAGATCCGAGTACGTCTTCGCAGCAGCGCGTGCCTCGTTGAGCTTGCTCAGCAACGTCGCGTCGTTCCCTCCACGCAGTGCGGCTTCCGCCTCGATCAGGCGGGCTTCCGTACCGAGTGCGAGGGGGGTCGGCGCGCCGCGCGCAGGAACCTGGGAGAGCGACGTGTACTTGGGCGTACGGTAGAACGGTGTGCCGCCGTCGAAGCCGAGGCCGGTCCGGACAACTGGCACACGCGGGTCGTTCGTCGAGACGAATGCGACACCGTTGATGCCTTCCTTGTCCGCCACCGTGAAGCGCTTGCTCGCGACGGTGAACGAGTAGACGCCGTTGTACTGCCGTGAGGTGTTCTCGTCGTGAAGGATGTTGTAGACATACGATGTCGGAACGGCAGCCACAGCCGCCGCCGCGCCTGTCGCATCGTTGAGATCGAGCAGCGCGCGACCCTTGCCGATGCGAGCGAGGTTGAGCGCGTTTGCCCCGGCCGCCCCGGCCGCAGTAGCCAAGGTGATTGCCGAATCGAATTTTGCGACCGCGATGGTCAGCAGCTGCGTGCCGGTCTGTGGATCGCCGTACTTGAAGGTCCCATCCGAATTGACCCTGCTCGTCGGAACGCCGTTGCAGTAATCCTCGGCGAACAGGATGTACATGTAGCCAGCCAGCGCCTGCACTTCGGCACGATTCGGATTCGTCGGATCGTACTGCGCGTAGCTGGCAGACACGAGCTCTGCGCTAGCGCGCGAGCGATGTGCGAGCTGGAAGATCGGTAGCAACGAGCCGTTGACCGAATTCGTCGCGCGTCGGTCGAGCTCGATGCGCGTGGGGAATGTCTCGGCGTTCAGCAGCTCGTCCGACAGGAGTCCGGAGATGAGCGCCAGCCCTTCCGTCGCACCGAACGTACCGGGCACGTTGCCGCCGGAACCAGCGTAGGCCACCTGAAAGTCGCCGAGCGCCGCCGCGTATGCGTTCGGAAGCACGGCAGCGCCGGTGAGATCCGCCGGCAGCACGACATCGGGGGTGGGGACCGTCAACAACTTGTCCTGATTGCAGGCGCCGACGGCCGCGAGGCTGGCGAGCGCGAGCGCAGCGCTCAGGCGTCGGGCGCCGAATCGAGTGAGATCCATGGGATTCGTCATGAGTTCGGGTCTCGTCAGAAGCTCAGGGCGAGACGCGCAGTGAAGTACCGCACCTGGGGCGCGGTGAGGAAGTCGGTCGTCGTGAACTGTGCCTGAGCGTTGGAGTTGAGCTCCGGGTCGATGCCGCTGTACTTCGACCACGTCTTCAGGTTGCGGCCGGCGAACGTGAGACTCGCCGAGCCCGCGCCTGCCCTCGCCGCGAGCCGCTGCGGCAAGCTCAGTGTCACCGCAACTTCACGAAGCTTCGTGAAGGCCGAGCTCTCGATGTACCCGTCATAGGTGAAGTTGGATCCCGAGAAGCTCGCGGCCGTCGCGGCCGCCTGACGCTGCAGGTTGGAGGCGGACGGATTCTGCGTCCCCTCGCCGTTGCCGATGCTGATGTCGCGGAAGTAGTTCGTCAGATTGAGCAGCTTCTGGCCGCTCCGGCGGTCGAGCGTCGCCATCACGCGGATCGCGCTGCCGATCGACAGGGAGGGCGAGAACGAGATCTCCGCCGCCGGGAATGGGTTGCCACGGAAGCCAGCCGAGTCCCCGAGCGTGACTTCGCAGTCGGGAGTGCCTGGACCCGTGGGGCAGCCGATGAGCCCGTCGCCATTCTTGTCGGCGTACGAGAGGATCGGCTTCGTGAAGTACGCGCCGAGAGCGTACCCCGTCTTGAAGGTCTGATTTCCGTTGTTGAAGAAGATCGGCGGAATCGGGATGCCGTTCGCGTCCACGCCCAGATTGTCCAGGTGGTTCGTGTTCCAGGAGCCGTTGACCGTGAAGTCGAACTTGAGGTTGCTCCGGTCGAGCACGGACATGCGCAGGAGGGCCTCGTCACCGTAATTGCGAACCTTACCGAGATTCTGGAACCGGTTCGGGCTCGTGCCGAGGGAAGGCGCAAGGTTGACGTTCACCAGGGCGTCCTTCGTGATCTTGTTGTAGTGCGTGTACTCCACGCTGACACGATCCTTGAATAGTCCGAGGTCGAAGCCACCCTCGGCCTCAGTGCTCTTCTCGGGACGGAGATTCGGGTTGCCGGCGCCGCCGACCGTGAAGCCAGCGAAATCGGTACCCGCTGCGACGACGGCGACCGGACTGAAGGTCTGCTCCGCCGCAAGATAGCCGGGGTTCTGGCCGGCCGATCCGAGCGCCGCGCGGACACGCAGCGAGGAGATCGCCTGGATCTTCGGGAAGAAGTTTTCCTCGCTCACCACCCACGAACCGCTGAGCGACGGATAGTAGATGCGCGGATAGTTGGTGCCGAACGCGCTATTCCGATCGGTGCGGACGCCGGCTGTGAGGAAGACGCGATCGCGCCAGGCCAGCTGCTCGCGGCCGATGAAGCCCAGCGTGCGCACGTCGCTCGTCTGTTCGCCTACCGCGAATCTCGCGTTCGTGCCTCCCAGCGAACTCGTGCCCGCGAGGAGCTTGGCGCCCGTCGCGTCCGTGCGAGCGAAATACACGTCCGTGTACGCCGACCCCAGCGTGCTCGTGAACTTGAGCGTCGGCCTGAACTCGTAGACGGCCTGGCCGTTCAGGGCGGCCGTGTAGTTGTAGACCTGCGCGCGATAGACGTTGCGATAGCCGTCCAGTGTGTTCTGGCTGTATGCCAGCACGGCGGGCTGCAGCGTCTCGTTGTCGTTCCGGTTGTCGACGTCGGCGCCCAGAGTGCCGTTGAAGCTGAGCCAGTTCAGCGGCGTCCAGTTCGACGTCAGGCCGCCAGTGATACGCTGCACGTTCTGACGCGTGTTGATGTTGTAGAATGCCTTCGGATCCAGGTTGCCGTTGAAGTAGCCACGGCTCACCGTGTCCGCACCACAGATCGTCGGATGCTGCAGATTGAGCCCGTTCGGCCCGCAATCGGCTGCCTTGCCGAGCAGCGCGCCGGAGACGACACCGAACGCATTATTGTCGTTCTGCGGCCGACGAAGGTCGCTGTTGGTGTATCCGATGCTGATCTGCGCGTCCAGCGACTTGGCGAGCTGGCCCCGCACGTTCGTGCGGATGTTGAGGCGCTGCTGGCCGTTCACCTGGATGACGTTCTGCTCCTTCTGATACTCGCCCGAGAGGAAGTACGTGGCGACGTCCGAGCCGCCCGCCGCGCTCAGGCCGGCGATGCGCCGGTTGCCGTCACTCTCCATCCCCGCGACCGAAAGCGGGTTGTTGCTGATCGTCGAGTCCACGCTCACGCACTTCGTGGCCGCCAGCGACACGCGCGCCGCGCGGCTGCAGTTCGTGACGAGCGTGCCGTCCGCCCTACGGCCGAATGAGCGATAGTTGGACGGGTACTTGTTCACGTCGTGCAGCCTGCCGTACTCCGAGAAACCGTCCCACTTCGTCTTGCCGGCGCGTCCCTTCTTGGTCGTGATCTGGATGACTCCGTTCGCCGCCGCCGTGCCATAGAGCGCGGCCGCCGCTGGTCCCTTGATGATCTCGATGTTCTCGATCTCTTCAGGGTTGATGTCGTTGAAGCGCGACGGCTGCTGGCCGCCGGTGCCGATCGCGGTGGAGCCCGCGCTATTGTCGACGCGGATGCCATCGACGATCACGAGCGGATCGTTGGAGAGCGAGATCGAGTTGGAGCCCCGGATGCGGATTCGCGCGCCCGCACCGGACTCGCCGGCCGCCTGCTGCACGACCACGCCCGGCGAGCGCGAGCTCAGCACGTCGGCGAAGGTGCTCACGGCAGCCTTGTTGACCTGCGAGCTGTCGATCGTCGATGTCGAAACGCCGCTCTCGCGCTTGCGCTCGGACTGGCCGGTCGCCGTAATGACGACCTGATCGAGCGTCGTGGCGGAGATGGTCAGGGCGAAGTCCACGGTGGTGGTGCCTGTCGCCGCGACCGTGACCGTGCGCGAGATCGGTGCGTAACCGATGCGCTGCGCGACGATCGTCGCATTGCCGGCCGGCATCCCGGTGATGCGGTAGACTCCCGACTCATCCGTCGAGGCGCCGCGCGTCGAACCCGTGACGCGGACCTGCGCGCTCGCGATCGGCCGCGACGTCTGTCGATCGATGACGCGGCCACTCACCGTGCCGGTGCTTGTCTGTGCCGCCAGCGGCGCGGCGAGTGCCAGCGCTGCCACGCCGACAACGAGAAAACGATATCCACTTACCATGTAAATACTCCTCCGAGAACGGAGCCAACGGGTGAACGACGGAACCAGCCAACGTGTGGAGCCATGCCTCGGGACTCTGTCTCGAGACGCTCCTCCAGCAACGCCACAGACAGTGGCGCGCACTTCTTGATCGATGCTCGATGTCGAAAGCACAACGGCGAACGCCCTCGACTGTGGCGTCCACTCCAGCGCGGAAAAATCAACAATAACAGGTGCGGAAGGCGATGCGTATTCCCCAGTCGCACCTACGCATACAGATTGGTGACATAGCGCCGGACCTCGCGATGCTGCGGTCCGTCACAATCGCGTAACTGCAAGAGCCGAAGCGAGTTGGAGCAAATACGCACCGCCACTGCCGCTGCAGTCGCAATAGTTGCAATGTCAGCCTTTCCGCGCCCGAGCTCGCCTCAGGTCTCCGAAGGGGAGAGAACGCGCGTCGACGCGAGAAAGTTCACGCGCGAC
>JAYUTY010000490.1:0-3151 GCA_043754875.1 Gemmatimonadota bacterium | reverse complement strand
TCGTCAACACCAGCCCCGGCAGATGAATGAGTACCGAGGCACGCATCCCGGTTCCCACATTCGTCGGACAGGCGGTCAGGAAACCGAACTCCGGATGGTACGAAAAGGGGACCCTGGCACCGAGGTCGCGGTCAATTCGGTCGAGCCCCGCATATGCCGCCCGCAGCTCGAATCCCGACTGCAGCGACTGCATGCGCAGGTGGTCCTCTTCGTTGATCATGACGCTCAACCCGTCTGCCAGATACACGGCGGCGCCGCTCCGCAGAGGGTGCTGCGGCTCGAGGCCGGCGAGCTCCTTGCTGACCAGATGCCGCTCGAACAACATGGCGCGCTCGGCGGGACCAATCTCGTCCAGGCGCACCATGACGCTCTCCGGCATCCCCGGCATCTGGCGCAGCGCGTCCCTCACCTGGGCGAGCACACGGAGCCGCTCTCCATCACGCGCGCGACCTGTGAACGCGTAGCCTTCCACGTTGCGCGCGAGCCGGATGCGCGTGGAGAGCACCACGTCGGAATGCTGGCCGCTCGCATCCAGCCAGCGCACGCCGCCATCCGGCAGCATCGAGAGGTCGAGCGTCATTCGAGCACCCGGATCCGATCGCGCAGATCGGCCGCGGCCTCGAACTGCTCCTGCTCCACCGCCCGCCGCAGCTTCTCGCGCAGTTCGCCCAGCACCGACGATTTCTCCAACAGCTCCTCCTTGGGCGCCCGATACTGCTCGCCAATGTGCCTGGGACTTCCGTGGACTCGCCGCAGCAGCTCGCGCATGCTGGGCTCGAACGTCGTGTAGCAGCGCGCGCACCCCATGCGCCCCGTCGCTCGGAAGTCCTTCATCGTCAAGCCACAAAAAGTGCACTTGCCCGCATCGGCGCTGGCCGGCACGGTCTGCTGCTGCACCGCCTGCAGGAACTCCCCAAGCGGGTGCTTTGGGGTAGCGACGGAAGTCTCCACGCCGCGTTCCGCTGCACACCGCTCGCACAGGTGCAGCTGCCGCACGGCGTTGTTCTCGATCGTCGTGAGATTCACGACGGCATCGCGCTCCTTGCAGTTGTCGCACACCATCAGGCGACGACCTCCGGCATTTCCACCTGCTGCAAGTGTCCCCCCTCGAGCTGGAGGACGCGGTCCGCCCGCGCCGCCAGCGATCTGTTGTGCGTCACTACCACCATGGCAATCTCCAGCTCGCGCGCCAGTTCGGCAAACAGGTCGTGCAGGCGCTCGCTATTCATCAGGTCCAGATTCCCGGACGGCTCGTCAGCCAGCAGCACGGCCGGATCGGCAGCCAGCGCACGCGCCACAGCGGTGCGCTGCTGCTCGCCCCCGGACAGCTCCGATGGCCGGTGCTGCACGCGCCCCGACAGTCCGACGCGGTCCAGCAGCCCCTCCGCCCGCCGCCGCGCCCTCGCCTCGTCCACTCCACCGATCCGCAACGGCATCATGACGTTCTCGAGCGCGGTGAACTCGCGCAGCAGGTGATGGAACTGGAACACGAAGCCCACGGTCCGATTCCGCAAAGCCGAGACCGCATCGTCGGCGAGCGCGGAGAGCTCGTGGCCGGCGATCATCACCCGCCCCGACGTCGGCCGGTCGAGCGCGCCGAGCAGGTGCAGCAGCGTGCTCTTCCCCGCCCCGCTCGCACCGATCACGGCAACCATCTCCCCTCGATCGACGGTCACGTTGACGTCGTCCAGCACCGTGATCAGCGCGCCATCCCCGCCCACGTACCGCTTCGTCAGCGCCTGTGTCTCGATCACGCTCATTCGCGCATCGCCTCGACCGGGGTCAATCGGGATGCCTGGATGGCAGGGTAGATGGTCGCCGCCGCGGCGATCAGGAGACTGGCGCCGACGGTCAGGCCGATGTCGAGCGGCGTGCGCGCGACGGGCAGGTGGTTGATGAAGTACACCTGGGGATCGAGTTTGATCAGCTGATACTTGTCGAGCAGCACAGAGGTCAGCAGTCCGAGCAGGAGACCGAGCGCAGTGCCCACCACTCCGATCAACGTCCCCTGCACGAGAAAGATCCGTCGGATCGACGCGGCCGGCATTCCCATCGCCCGCAGGATCCCGATCTCCTTCGTCTTGTCGGCGACGACCATCGTCAGCGTCCCCACGATGTTGAACGCTGCGACGACGATGATCAGCGCGAGAATGAACGACATGCCGAGCTTCTCCAGCTTCAGCGCCTGGAAGAGCGAGCTGTTCTGCGCCTGCCAATCCTCCGTCCGGTACGGATACCCGAGCGCCTTGGCCAGTCGCTCGGCGACGATCGGCGCGTCGGCGCGTGTTGCCGTGCGAACCTCCAGCCCGGTCACGTCCTCACCGAGGCCGGCGAGCTGCTGGGCGACCGGCAGCGAAATGAAGATGTAGCCGTTGTCGTACTCGAACATCCCGGTGTCGAACACTCCCGTCACCTCGAGCCGACGCTCGCGCGGGATGGGCGTCCCGGTCACCGGACTTACCTCCGTGCCGATCGTGGTGAGCGTGATCGAATCCACCCCCGGATAGACCCCGAGCCGATTCGCGAGCCGCGCGCCGAGCACCGCGCCCTGGTGTTTGCCGTCGAGCGTGGCGAAGCGAAAGTCACCGGCTGTCGCGAACGAACGGATCGTCGTTACCGGCTTCTCTTCCGGTTGATCCGGGACGATGCCCATCACGTATGCGCCGTCGCTGTACTGGTGCCCGGCGCCGACGATGGCTTTCGTCAACACGAACGGCGCAGCCGCAACGACACCGGGAGCCGTGCGCACGCGCTCGAGAGTGGGCTTCCACCCCTTGAGCACCATATCGGAGCCGACATTGAGCACGCGCACGTCGGGACTTCCGATCAGGATCTTCTCGCGCAGGTCGTCCTGAAGTCCGGTCATCACTCCCATGATGACGATGAGCGCCGAGACGCCGATCACCACGCCGCCGATCGCGATCACGCTGATGAGCGACAGCAGCTTGGAGCCGCGCCGGCTGCGCAGATAGCGCCACGCGATCGAGATCTCGAGACGGCTCATTCCGGGCGCATCGTCGGAAACAGGATCACGTCGCGGATGTTGGCCGTGTCGGTGAGATACATGAACAGTCGATCCAGCCCGATCCCGACTCCGCCCATCGGCGGCATCCCGTATTCCATCGCGCGAAGGTAGTCCTCGTCGACGCCG
>JAYUTY010000489.1:0-9228 GCA_043754875.1 Gemmatimonadota bacterium | reverse complement strand
TGCCTGCGCGCGATCTCGCAGGCCGCGTAAAGCTCGGCCAGCGGCACCACGCTCTCGTGCGCTGCCACCTGGAAGACCGAGTCCGCCGACGTGTACAGGATCCACTTCCCCGTGCGCTCGTGCTCCTCGCCGAACCGGTCGATGATCTCCGTGCCGCTCGCCGCGACGTTGCCGAGTACGCCGCGTCCGGTTGCCTCCTCGAAGCGGGTCACGACGTCGGGCGGGAATCCGTTCGGAAATGTCGGAAATGGGCGCGTGAGTCGGAGGCCCGCGATCTCCCAGTGCCCGGTCGTGCTGTCCTTGCCGGCCGAGGCCGGCCGCATCATACCCCACGCCGCGGTGGGCTCGACCGTCGGCTCGACGCCAGCGATCGGCGCGATATTGCCCAGCCCAGCCAATCCCAGGTTCGGCAGTGCGAGCCCGCCGAGCGCGCGCGCCGTGTTACCGAGCGTGTCACTCCCCACGTCGCCATAATCCGCGGCATCACTGGCCGCGCCGATCCCCACGCCGTCGAGCACGAGCACGATGGCCCGGTGCCTCATGCGAGCTTCTCGCCCAGGTACTCGCCGCGATACCGGCGCGGCAGGCGCAGCGCGAGCCCACTGAGCAGCTCGTACGGCGAGACCTCTCCAGCCGTCGCCAGCTCGCCCACCGTGATGAGATCGTCGCCATCGCGGCCGAGCAGCGTCACGAGATCACCGAGCGCGGCATCCGTGCCCGTCACGTCGAACATCGTCATGTCCATGGTCACTCGTCCAGCGACGGCAATGCGCCGGCCGCCCAGGAGCGCCGTTCCCTTGTTGCTCAGTCCGCGGCGATATCCGTCGGCATACCCCACGGGCACGGTGGCGATCCGCCGCGCTCCCTCGGCGTGCCAGGTCGCGTCGTAGCTCACCGACTCGCCATCCCGGACGGTCCGAAGCTCCACGATGCGCCCCCTGACGCTCACGACCGCCTCCGGAGTGATTTCCCCGCCAGCGAAGCCCGGCACACCGTAGAGGAATATGCCGGGGCGGCAGAGATCCCATCGCGACGGCGCGCGACGCTCGACGGCGGCGCCATTCTCGACGTGAACGACCTCCACCTTGACGGGAAGCGCCGCGAGCGCCTTCGCGAATCGCGTCTCCTGCACGTCGCGGCTCGCGTCCCCGAGCTCCGCCGAGTGGAAGTGCGTGAACACCCCGGTGGGAACGGCGCGTGCAAAAAGCTCCGCGTGCGCATCGACTTCGTCCCATCGCATTCCAGCCCGCGACATCCCGGTGTCGATCTGCAGGTGCCATGGACGTCCGGTGCGCGCCCACGATTCGATCACGGCCGGTTCGCCGAGCACGGGGGTGAGATCCGCGCGGCGCAACGCGTCGATCTCCGCGCGCAGGATCGGCGTGAAGACCAGGATGGGGCGCGTGATGCCGCCGCGCCGGAGCTCGTCGCCCTCGGTGACGGTGGCGACGCCGAACCCCCACGGCTCGAGCACGTCGAGCGCGAGCGCAGCGCGGAGGCCGCCCACGCCGTAGCCGTCCGCCTTCACCATCGCGAGGATGGGCACGCCGGCGCGAGCCGCGACGGCGGCTCCGTTGCGGCACAACGCGCCCAAGTCGACCTCGACCCAGGCGCGTGTCATCGGGCGGCGCGGTTCGCTATCATGTGCAGACTGCAGAAGATACGGTCACGGGGAGAGCGATGCAAGAAAAGCCGGGGTTGAATGAGACGCTCGCGTTGATGAAGGATCTGCGCGCACGCTGCGACTGGGACGCGGCGCAGACACACGAGTCGCTGCGCCCCTACCTGATCGAGGAAGCGTACGAGGTCGACGACGCCATCCGGTCCGGCAGTGATCAGGCACTTCGCGAGGAGCTGGGTGATCTGCTGCTGCAGGTGCTCTTCCACAGCGTGGTTGCGGAGGAGCGTGGTGCGTTCGACTTCTCCGACGTCGCAAAGGGTTTCCTCGACAAGATGAAGTCGCGCCATCCGCACCTCTATGAGGGAGGCGCGAAGCAGAGCTGGGAGGGGATGAAGGCGAAGAAGCGCGCGAGCATCGCGGACGGGCTTCCGACCGATCTGCCGGCGCTGCACCGCGCCTTTCGGCTGCAGGACCGTGCGGCGGGGCTAGGCTTCGACTGGCCCGACGCGAGCGGTCCCGCTGAGAAGGTCGAGGAGGAGCTGGCGGAAGTGCGCGCCGAGGTGGAGCGCGGCGCGGCCCCGAGCGCCCTCGGCGTGCCCGACGCGCGGCTGGAGGAGGAGGTCGGCGATCTCCTCTTCGCCGTGGTCAATCTCGCACGCAAGCTCGGTGTTCACCCGTCGCTGGCGCTCGACAAGGCGAACGTGAAGTTCGCGACGCGCTTTCAGGCCGTCGAGCGGCTCGCGGCAGAGCGCGGGATCGACGTGCGCTCCGCCGGCCTCCCGGCGCTCGACGCACTCTGGGACGAGGTCAAGTCGAGCGGGTCGTGAACCGGCTCAGGGACGCAGCCGGTGCATCATGCGCGGGAAGGCGATGACCTCGCGAATGTGCTGCAGTCCGCAGATCCATGCGACAGTACGCTCGAGACCGAGTCCGAACCCCGAGTGCGTGAAGGTGCCGTACTTGCGCAGGTCGACGTACCAGCCATACGCGTCCATCGGCAATCCCTCCTCCTCGATGCGCGCGACGATCTTGTCGTAGTCGTCCTCGCGCTGTGACCCGCCGATGATCTCGCCGTATCCTTCGGGCGCGAGACAGTCGTCGCAGAGCACCGTGCGCGGATCGTCCGGATTCTCCTTCATGTAGAATGCCTTGGCCTGCTTCGGATAGTTCATCACGAAGACTGGCGTCTCGTAGTCTTCCACGATCAGCGCCTCGTCCTCCGCGCCCAGGTCGTCGCCCCATTGCGTGGTGCTTCCCTTCCTCTGCACGATGGCTACCGCGTCGCCGTAGTCGAGGCGCACGAACGGCGCCTTCACCTGCTCCAGCTTGGAGACGTCGCGCTCGAGCTCCGCGAGCTCCGGCTTGCGTCGCTCGAGCACGCGATGCACCAGGTACGAGACGAAATCCTCCTGCAGCCGCATGTTCGCCGCGGAGTCGTTCCACGCGACTTCCGGCTCGATCATCCAGAACTCGGTGAGATGCCGGCGCGTCTTGCTCTTCTCGGCGCGGAACGTCGGTCCGAACGTGTAGATCTTACCAAAGGCCGCGGCGGCTGCCTCGCCGTAGAGCTGCCCGGTCTGCGCCAGGTACGCGTTGCCCTCGTCGAAGTACTCGGTGGCGAACAGGCCCGCGCGCTCGCCGATCGCCGCCGTCAGGATCGGCGTGTCGACGCGCAGAAAGCCGCGCTCGTAGAAGAAGTCGTGAATGCCCTGCTCCACCTCGCTGCGGATCACGGCGATCGCGCGCTGGCGCGGGCTGCGCAGCCAGAAGTGGCGGTTGTCGAGCAGGAAGTCGATCCCATGCTCCTTGGGTTGGATCGGATAGTCGGCGGGACTCGCGCCGATGATGGTGAGCTGCGTCACACCGATCTCCGCACCACCCGGCGCGCGGGGCTCGAGCCGTGCCTCACCGGTGATCTCCACGGAGGTCTCCGTCGTCAGCTCGGCGAAGCGCGACCACGTCTCCGTCGGGAGCTGATTTTTCACGAACACCGTCTGGCAGGTGCCAGTGCCGTCGCGCAGGACGGCGAACGCGATCTTTCCGGAGGAGCGCACGTGTGTGACCCATGCGCGGACGGTGACCTGCTCGCCGGCGTGGGCGGGCAGCTCGGCGATGCGGACGAACGAATCAGTGGTCATTTCGCGAGTGGCGTGCGAGTGGCGCGAGCGGCGCGCCACGCCTAGAATCCCAGTGGGGCGCACGCCTGCGGACGAACGTTGGCGGCGCGCTGCGGGCGGAACCTTCAATGGTACACGCGCAACGCGGGGTCGCAAAGGGGAGCATCGGCGAGGTCCTTGCACCTCCCCCTCTCATCACCACCACCTACCACCATGACCCTGCGCGCGAGGCTTGCCCTCGGGCTCGTCATCATCGCTGGAGTGCTCATCGTTCCGCTCGTCGTGGCCCGCCGCTCCATGCAGCGGCTGCACGGCGACGTGAGCGCGCTCCGAGAAGGCGAGTTTCAGGCGTCGCTCATCCTCGGCAGCCTGCGCGACGGGCTCTCCGACGTGCGCGCGCGCGAGGTCGCACTTGGCGTGGTGAAGACGGACACCGTGCACGCGCAGCTTCAGGGCGCGATCATGCGCTCGCGTGCACTCGCGGACTCGCTCGACCGCTACGGGCTCGAAACCATGGCGAGCCGCATCCGCCGCTCGCTCACGACGATGGGAACGGCTAGCGACGCCGAGTTCGTCGCGGTGCAGGCTGGCAACCCGAATGCCGCCGACTCGATCTCGCAGAACGTGATCGCCCCCGCGCTGCGCGACGCCGAGCGTGCGCTCAGCCCCGCCGAGGCGGAGCTGCGCATCCGCACCAGAAATCGCGTGGAGGGGGCAGAGGAGGCGCTCGCCGAGGCCGAGCGCGTTTCACTCGCCGCACTCGCCATCGCGCTCCTGCTCGCGACGGCCATCGCGCTCTGGCTCACCCGTTCCATCAGCGAGCCCGTCTTCGCACTCGAAGAGGGGATGCGCGCCGTCGCCGATGGTGAGCTGCATCACGATCTCGCCTACCAGACAGACCGGCGCGACGAATTCGGCCGCCTCGCGACGAGCTTCCGCGACATGAGCCAGCAGCTCGCGGAGCTGGACAAGCTCAAGGCCGAATTCGTCTCCATCGCCTCGCACGAGCTCAAGACACCGATCAACGTGATCCTGGGCTACCTCCAGTTGATGGAGGACGGCGTGTACGGGCCGGTCACCGCGGAGCAGCTCCCCATCCTCAGGACAGTCGAGACCCAGGCGAAGACACTCGGACGGCTGGCGTCACAATTGCTCGACGTGAGTCGCTTCGAAGCCGGTGGCGGTCGCCTCGACCCGCGGCCCATCAAACTCGCCGCGATGCTGGACGACCTCGAGGGCACCTTTCACGTACTGGCTGTGCAGAAAAGGATCGATTACCGCGTTACCAGGCGTCCGGGATTGCCGGTCGAAGTCGTCTGGGACGCCGAGCGGATCAACGAGGTGACCGGAAACCTGTTGTCGAACGCGTTCAAGTTCACGCCGACGGGCGGGCGAGTCGAGCTGATCGCCGCCCCGTCGGGGACGACGGTGCGCATCGAGGTGCGCGACACGGGTGCGGGCATCCCGTCCGAGCAGCTTCCGAAGATCTTTCAGAAGTTCTATCAGGCGGACAACCAGCTGTCAGCGTCACACAAGGGCACCGGTCTCGGACTGGCGATCGCCAAGGAGATCGTGGAAGCACATCAGGGAGAGATTACCTGCCAGAGCGCGGTGAACACCGGAACGACGTTCGCGATCACCCTGCCCATCGCGGTGTTGAACCGGCGTCGGACCGGGTCGCATCGCATCGTGGAGTCGCGGGGCCCAGCAGCATGACGACACGGGCGCGGCGAGCCATCGTCCTCTGCGCCGCACTCGCGTCGGCGAGTGCGATGGCCTGCGCTCGCCTGACGCCCGCGACCGAATCCGCGCCGGCACTCAAGGTGCAGACCGAGTGGCACGCATCGCTCGCGATGGCGACGCAGGAAACGGGACTGGGTCGGTACGGCGTCGCCGACCGCGTGCTCTCGGATTTCGCCGGTCGCTTCCCATCTACCGCCGAGGCGGCCGAAGCGACCTATTGGCGCGCACTGTTCAAGCTCGATCCGGCGAACGTGACGGGTAATCCGCGTGAAAGCGCCGTCCTCCTCGACGCCTACGCTGCCTCCCCCTTCGCCGCATCGCGTCGGGGCGAGGTGCAGACGCTCCGCCGAATCGCGAACGTCCTCGACCTTCGAACAAGTCCCCCAGTGGTTGCTGCCGGTCCCGCCTCGGTGATGCCACCCGGCGCTGCGGCTCCCGCCAAGGCAGATGAGAAGCTGCGCGACGAGGAGATGCAGCGGCTTCGTGACGAGCTGGCGAAGGCGAATGCCGAGCTGGAGCGAATCAGGCGCCGCCTGGCACAGCCCAAGCCCTGAGGCGCGGCTGGCTGCCGGTCAGCCGACGCGGAACAGCTCGAGCGACCGCGCGTAGCGCTCGCCCATCACACGCCGCATCGGCGCATTCGCCGGAGAATCGAGCTCCGGGTCGCGGGCGAGCAGCATGTCGGCAGCCTCGCGAGCCTGCTCGTTGAGGAGCTCGTCACGAAGCGGATCGGCCACGCGGAAGGTGGGCACGCCGCTCTGCCGCTCGCCGAACAGGTCCCCCATGCCGCGCAGCTGAAGATCCGCCCGCGCGATCTCGAAGCCGTCCTCGCTGCCGACGAAGACGTCCAACCGCTGCTTCGTCTCCGGGCTCACGTCGCCCAGCAGCACGCAGAACGACTGCTCCGCGCCGCGCCCAACCCGGCCGCGCAGCTGATGCAGTTGCGAGAGCCCGAACCGCTCGGGATGCTCGATCAGCATCATCGTGGCGTTCGGGACATCGATGCCGACCTCGATCACCGTCGTGGCCACGAGAACGCCGATCTCGCCGTCCCGGAAGCGTCGCATGGTGGCATCCTTTTCCTCCGCTGGCAGCTTGCCGTGCAGCAGTGCCACGGATCGCCCCGCGAATTCGCCCGCCGAGAGGATCTCGAACATCGTCGTCGCTGCCTTGAGGTCGCTCTTCTCCGACTCGTCGATGACGGGATAGACGATGTACGCCTGGCGCCCCTTCTCGAGCTCGCGCGTGACGAACTGCAGCACGCGCTCTCGCGCCGACTCGGGGCGGAGCGCGGTCGTGATCGGCTGGCGTCCGGGAGGCCGTTCGTCGAGGATCGACAGATCGAGATCACCATACAGGGTCAGCGCGAGCGAGCGCGGGATCGGCGTCGCCGTCATCAGCAGGATGTCCGGCGACTCTCCCTTGGCGGCGATCGCCTTTCGCTGTTCCACGCCGAAGCGATGCTGCTCGTCGACGATGGCGACGCCGAGCCGCGCGAATTCGGTCGCCTGCTGCACGAGCGCGTGCGTCCCGAGCACGAGTAGCGGCACCGGATCGGCCATCCGGGCTGCGAGCTCGCGACGTGCCTTCGTTCGGAGACTTCCGGTCACCAGCACCGGCTCGATGCCGAGCGGCGCGAGCATGCGCGTCATCGAGCGCAGGTGCTGCTCCGCGAGCAACTCGGTCGGCGCCATGATGGCCGCCTGAAAGCCGTTCTCCATCGCGAGCAGCGCGGCGAACAGCGCCACCACCGTCTTGCCGCTACCGACGTCGCCCTGCAGCAGGCGCTGCATCCGCCGATCGCTGCACATGTCGGCGAACACTTCGCGCAGCACGCGCATCTGCGCGCTGGTGAGCTGAAACGGCAGCGCCTCGCGCAGCTGCGTCGTCAGGTCGCGCCTGTTCTCGAAGCGGATGCCGCGCCGCGTCTCTCTCGCCAGTGACTTCGCCCGCTGCTGGAGGAGCTGCACGAACAGCAGCTCCTCGAAGGCGAGCCGTGCGCGTCCTTCGAGCGCCTCTCCGAGGGAGGTGGGACGATGCACCATCCGAAGCGCGTCGCTGATGCTCGGCACCGCCGCACCCGCGAGCACCTCGCGCGGCAGGTACTCGGTCACGAGTGGGAGGAGCTCCTCGAGATGTGCGTCGAGGATCCCGCGGATCACCTTGAACGAGAGCCCCTCCGTCGCCGGGTAGACGGAGAGCACGCGCCCCTGGGCCATGCCGCTGTCGTCCTCGCCGAGATTGACGTACTCGCGCGGCTGGAGCTGACGACCGTGGAAGAAGCGCACGGCGCCGCTCACGAGCAGCACGTCGCCCTTGCCGATGGTGCGGTCGAGATACGGCTGTCCGGGCCACGAAACCTCGATCATTCCCGTGTCGTCCTTGAGGACGGCCTGGAAGATCCGGAGCCCCTTCCGCGTGGGGAGCACTCCCTTGGAGACGACGCGGCCGATCACGGTGCCCTGCATGCCGGGCTCGAGCGACGCGATCGTCGCGACGGTGCTCGCGTCCTCGTAGCGGTGTGGGATGTGGTAGAGTAGATCGCCCGCCGTCACCACGCCAAGCCGGCGAAGGGCATCGGCCCGCGCTGGCCCGACGCCCTTGAGATAGGTGACCGGGGTATCGAGCCGGAGACGTTGCTGACGCGGCGCGGCGCGGCTCACTCGCCGCTCAGCAGCTCCGCGGCGAACTCGGCGGCGTCGAACGGCATGAGGTCTTCGCTTGCTTCGCCGACTCCGAGAAACTTGACCGGCACGTCGATCGCCTCGTGCACTGCGACCACTACCCCGCCACGCGCGGTGCCATCGAGCTTCGTCACCACCAGGCCAGTGATCGGCACCGCCTCGGTGAAGATCTTCGCCTGCTGGACGGCGTTCTGCCCGATGGTGCCATCCAGCACCAGCAGCGTCTCGTGCGGCGCGCTGGGGAGCCGCTTCGTGATGACGCGCGCGACCTTCTTGAGCTCCGTCATCAGCCCTTCGCTCGTGTGCAGCCGGCCGGCCGTGTCGATGATGAGCACGTCGGCGCCACGCGCGATCGTCGCGTCGATCGCATCGAAGGCCACCGCCGCCGGGTCCGAGCCCGCCTTCGCCGTGATGAAGTCCGCTCCCGTCCGCTGCGCCCACACCCGGAGCTGGTCGACTGCACCGGCCCGGAACGTGTCTCCCGCCGCGACGACGACACGCTTGCCCTCGCCCTTGAGCCGCGCCGCCAGCTTGCCGATGAAGGTGGTCTTCCCCGCCCCGTTCACCCCGACGACGAGAATGACGGTCGGCTTCTCCGCAGCCAGGCGGAGCGCCGGATCGCTGTTGCCCGCCCGAAGCGCCGCCGTGATCCCCTCACGGAGCGCGTCGAGGAACTCGTCCTGCGTCTTTACGAAGCCGCGCGTCGCGCGACGCTCAACCTCGGCGACCAGCTTGAGCGTGGTCGGCACGCCGAGGTCCGCCTCGAGCAGCAGCTCCTCGAGCCGCTCCAGATTTCCCGGCGACACCCCGCCGCGCACGATGACGGCGACGTCAGTGAGGGCGACATCCTTGATCTTCTGCCAGAGCGACCGCTTGGGTAGGTCGCCCTCCTTTCGAAAGAGGCGCATCCCGAAAATTAAGTCATTGCCGCTTCCCGCGACGGCGCGCCACCACGCTTCATGGTGCGATCAATTGCGGTGCGGTTCGCACCGAGCGTCGAAGCGGTGAGTCGTCTGGTACCTCAGCGCAGCCCGACCCGGCGACGCAGCAGCCACTCGCCGCA
>JAYUTY010000488.1:0-3153 GCA_043754875.1 Gemmatimonadota bacterium | reverse complement strand
CGGCCGAGGCTCATCCCCTGCACACGACACTCACGACGCTCGTGCTGGATGGACGCGGCGGCGCGAGCGTCAGCATGCGCGGCTTCGCGGACGACCTGGAGGCGGCGGCCGGCTCGCGGCCGGCGAATTCGATTCCGCAGCGTGACGCGGCGCTCGCTGCCTACGTGCGGAGCCGGTTCGCGCTCCGCGATCAGCGTGGTACTTCGCTCGCGCTCGCGCCGTGCGGGGTCCGGCGCGAGGAGCTGCTCGTCTTCGTCTGCCTGCGGACGACGGCGGCCAGCGTGCCCGTGCTCATGGAACAGGGCGTGCTGGCCGAACGATTCAGCGATCAGGTGAACATCGTGCGCGTGGAGCGCGGTGGCACGCGCACCACGCTCCTCTTCACGCGCGAGAGCCAGAGAAAGCCCCTGCCCTGAGCGAATTGCTCAGGGCAGGGGCTGTTCAGTGCTCGGGAACTACGCCTGGGCCGATTACGGCTTCGTCTTGAGCGTCGTGTCCTTCACGCTCTTGCCGGTCTCGGTGAGCGCGCCATGCACGTTGCTCTTCACGCGATCCTTCTCGTCCCGCGTGTCGCGGCCCGCTTTCTTGCTCGTGTTGCTGATGTCGCGGGCGACCTTGTTCAACCCACCCGGATGCTCCTTGTTGGAGCCGTGGATCCCGGTCGTCTTCTTCAGGATCGTCTTGGTGTCATTGCCCGCGTGCTGCAGCTCCTTGTGTGTCTTGCTGGCATCGCGATGCACCTCGGCCTTCGTGTCCCGACCCGCCTTCTTGGCGGTGTTGCTGACGTCGTGGGCGACCTTGTTCAGCCCGCCCGGCTTGTGGCTGCTCGTGTCCTGCGCGCGGGCCGGCAGCGCGGCGAAAACGGTGAGCACCGCCGCCGTCGCGGCGTAGCGTACGAGATGTCTCATGAAGTCATCCTCCTCGGGTGAAACTGCAAGTACCCCACAGATTGCAAGAGGTGGACTCGTGCCACGGCCACCGAGCTCAGCGGTTCAGCGCGCCCATTGCGGCCGCGGCATAGCGCGGACCCGCTGCCGCATCGCGCGGGAACGCCGCGTCGAGCTCGCCGAGATCGGCCTCGCTCAGCCGCACGTTTACGGCACCCACGTTCTCCTCGAGGTAGCGCACGCGCTTGGTGCCGGGGATCGGCACGATGTCGTCCCTCTGCGCCAGGAGCCAGGCTAGCGCCAGCTGCGACGGGGTGCAGCCCCGCGCATGAGCAAGCCGCTGTACGGTCGCCACGAGGTCGAGGTTCCGTTTGAAGTTCTCCCCCTGGAAGCGCGGCGAGTGGCGACGGAAATCGTCGGCCGCCAGGTCGTCCGGGCTCTTGATCTGACCCGTGAGGAATCCGCGGCCGAGGGGACTGTACGGCACGAAGCCGATCCCGAGCTCGCGGCAGACGTCGAGCACCTCGTCCTCCGGATCGCGCGTCCAGAGGCTGTACTCGCTCTGCACGGCGCTGATCGGGTGTACCGCGTGCGCGCGCCGAAGCGTCGCTGCGGACACCTCGGAGAGTCCGATCGCGCGGATCTTTCCCTCCCGCAGCAGCTCGGCCATCGCGCCGACGGTCTCCTCGATCGGCGTGGCGGGATCGAAGCGATGCAGGTAATAGAGATCGATCACGTCGACGCCGAGCCGCTGGAGACTCCCCTCGCAGGATCGCCTCGCGTACTCCGGCGATCCGTCCATGCTGCGCTTCGCCGGATCGCTGGCGTCGCGCACGATGCCGAACTTGGTCGCGAGCACGACTTCGTCGCGGCGACCGGCGATCGCACGGCCGACGAGCCGCTCGTTCGTATGCGGGCCGTACATGTCGGCCGTATCCAGGAACGTCACCCCGAGCTCGAGCGCGCGGTGGATCGTTGCGATCGACTCGCTCTCGTCTCCTGCCCCGTAGAACTCGCTCATCCCCATGCAGCCGAGCCCGAGCGTCGAGACCTCGAGTCCGCCCAACCGACGTGTCTTCATCATGCCCTCCCGATCTCGTTCACGCCTTTGCGCCGTCTGGCAGCTAGCCCCTTCAACCTTCCCGCCACCTCATCGAATCGGCTCGATCCTTACTGCTGTTCCATAGCACAGCACTTCCGACACCCCTGGCATCAGCTCGGTGGCATCGTAGCGCATCCCGATGATTGCGTTGGCGCCCAGGGCGTCGCCCTCGTGCACCATGATCTGGAACGCATCGGCGCGGGCTTGCTCACAAAGCTCCACGAGCAGCGAGATGTTGCCGCCGAAGAACGACTGGAACTTGACGCCGATCTGGCCGAGCACCGAGCGCGAGCGCACCGTGATGCCGCGCACGACGCCCACGCTCTGGACGATTCGGTAGCCGGGAAACTCGAGACCGGTGGTGACGAACGGGGTTTCTTTCTGATTCACGGGGACCATGGGATTCGACATCGGTTCAAGTCGTGGATAGGAGTGACACGATGGTGAGCTGCCTGGCGCGTTCGTCGGTCATCGCGTGACCTGCGGCGCGCACGCCATACCGCCCAGCCAGCCGCGCTTGAAGACGGGGGCGCCCGATGCGAACACGAAGTCCACGGCCACCGGCCGGGCGTTCTTGTCCTGCTGCGTCCACTCGGCGTGCATCCCGGCGTCGCCCTCCACCTTCGCCGCCTGCGCAACGAAGCGGAACATCGCCCAGTCGCCGTTCGTCTGCGCGATCGACCGCTCGCGGCGGCCGTACTGTCCGGTGAGCTTCACCTCGCGCCCCGACGCCGACGGCCAGACGAACTGCGCGGGCGGCGTGTTCTTCTCGAACCGCGCCGACTGGTTTCCCTGGCTGAGCGTCACCCAGCGCGGATCCTCGTCCACGACGGCGTGCGCCGTGAACACCACGCGCGGCTCGCTGCCGCCGTTGAACAGCGCGTTCGACACCTGCGCGGCGCGATTGAAGAAGGCGACGAACGGCGCGGACAGCGGCACGGGCGCGGATGGGCTCGCGACCCACGTGTTGCCCTGCTTCACCAGCAGTCCTTCGAGGCGTTCCTGCTGGAACGCCCAGAGGGCGCCCGTGCCTGGTGCGAGCATCGCGCTCACCTCGCCGATCGACGCTTCGGTGCTCGCGTCCGGGCTGAACGGAAACTTGGCGAGCATCGGCGTCATCGCGCTGCACAGCACACCGCCGCGCTCGTTGAGCACCTTGGTGAG
>JAYUTY010000487.1:0-3162 GCA_043754875.1 Gemmatimonadota bacterium | reverse complement strand
CCACAGTGCGCTGGGTCGCTGGTTCGTCCGTCGATTCGTGCTATCGCTGGGGCGACCTCGGGGTGGCCTGACCGGAGACCGGACCCGAGTGCGCGGAGGCGAGCAGCGCATCCTGCGAGCGCGCCGTCGTCAGCAGCGCCACGGCGCGGGCGAGCTGATGATCTTCCGCCAGCGCGTGCCGCTTGGCACCGGCATCGCCGAGCACAAGGCGCGAGACGCGTCGATCCAGCTCACGATCCAGCATGCGGGTGGCGGCCGGCTCGTACTTGAGATCGATCACGACGCCGCTCGCCGTCAGCCGACGCCGGAGCTCCGTGCGCCATTCCGGCGTGATCGTGTAGTTCGGCGTCGCCTTCGACTTCAGCTCGAACGCGTACTGGTTGAGCGTCGTGATGTAGGGTTGCGCCTTGGGCGCGACGGCGCGATAGAACTCCTGCTCCGTCGTCAGAAGCGTATCGTCGGGGACGATGATGTCAGGGGTGATGCCGCCACCGCCGTAGATCAGCCGTCCGGCGTCGGACTTGAACTGCGGCCGTGCCTTCCGTTCGGCGTCCGTCTCGAGCGAATCAGGGCGCGTCTCGACGAGCCGTCCATCGGCGAGCAGCTTGCGCTCGCGGTGGATGCTGCGTCCGCTGGGCGTGTACCACTTTCCCGTCGTCAGTTTGAGCGCATAGCCGCCCTCCAGCGGGAAGACGGACTGCACGAGCCCCTTGCCGAAGCTCGTGGTGCCGAGGACGAGCGCGCGGTCGTGATCCTGGAGCGCGCCGGCGACGATCTCGCTCGCTGAAGCGGTACCGCCGTCCGTGAGGACGATCATCGGGGGCTGCGCCGGAAGGTGCGCGCTGGACGACTTCGCAATTTCGTCCGGAGTGTTCCGGGCGCGCACGCTGGCGATCGGCTGGCCTGTCTTGAGAAAGAGCGAGCTGACGGCGAGTGCCTGCTCGACGATGCCGCCCCCGTTGTCTCGCATGTCGAGGATGAGTCCCTTGGCGCCCTGCTGCACGAGCGCGGCAGCGGCTGCACTCACCTCTTCGGCGGTATTCTCGTTGAATGTCTGCAGCGGGATGTAGCCGATCTTGTCGCCGACGAGCGTGGAGTAGGGCACCGCGGGCACGTGGATCACGGCGCGCTTGAACGAAAGCTTGATCGGGTCGACGACTCCGGCCCTGGCGTACGTGACGTGCACCATCGTTCCCGACTGGCCTCGCAGTGCATCGGAGACGCGGTCGATCTTCACGTCTCCCGTGACGGCGAGTGTATCGACATGCGTGATCCGGTCGCCCTCGGCGACTCCGCCCTCCTCGGCTGGCGTATGCGGAAAGACGCGGCTGACCACGATGCTCGTGCCGCCGCCGGTCTTCTGCTCCTCGAGGAGCATGCCCACGCCGCCGTAGCGGCCGCCGACGTTTCGATTGAACTCCGCATTCTGCTTGGGCGGCAGCAGCTCGCTGTACGGATCATTCAGCTCTCGGACCAGCCCCTTGGCCGCCTTCTCCAGCACGTCCGATCCGGGGAGCGAATCGACGTAGCGATTCGCGACGATGGAGAGCACCTGATCGAACAGGTGCCCCGGAGCGCGGGTCGGGGCGTCCTGGAGCAGGAAGCCCCCAGCGACCATCGGGATGAGCAGGACCAGCGCAACCGCCGCAGTACGTGGGCGAAACATTGGAGCGACCTCGAGTGAGGAGAGCCGGACGCAGGTGCGATCCGACGGTGTGGAAATCTATGCGCAGCGATTCAGTCGGCGGGAAGTGCCGCCAGAACGCTTACGGACGGGTCAGAGGGCGAAGCTTCCAGATGCCGTTCAGCATGTCGGAGGCATAGAGTGCGCCGTTCACGTATTGGACGCCCCAGACGAAGACAGCGTTGCCCTGGTCCAGCAGGCCGACACCGATCGCGCGCCCCATCTTGGTCAAGTCGCACAGGGTGACGCCGGCAGCGACGCTCGACTTCTGCGCGTCGGTGCAGCTACCGAGGTCGCCTCGGACATCGAGTGCTCGCACGCCGCCGTTGTAGTACGCCGCGTAGAGGATACCGTTCGCCTCGTCGACGGAGAAGTTGTGCGTCCCCGCATCGGGCACGGTGAAGAAGGCCACCTCGCGCGGCGCACTGCGGTCGCTGACGTCTACGACGTGGACGTCTCCGATCGACGACCCGCTGAGGTTTCCTGGCCCCTCCTCGCCGATGAAGGCGTACCGCGTACTGCCGGTGACAGGATCCTTGAGCCACCAGATGTTGTGCACCTCGCCGTTGGCGGTCCGCACGCGCCCGAGCTCCACCGGCTTTGCGGGGGTGCCGCCCTTGCCACCGCCACCGATGTCCCAGATCGCGACTCCGTCGTTCCAGAGCGCGAGAAAAAGCAGCCCGTCGCGCACGAAGGTGTCGTGCACAGACGGCGTCCCGATGAACTGCGAGAAGATCTGCGTCGGATTCCGCGGATCGCCGAGATCCACCGTCACCAGCTTGGCCGCGAGCGTGCCGCTCCGGTCGATGGACAGGAAGCCGTACAGTCGGCCGTTGACCCGGCCAATCTCGGCGGTGTGCACCCCGGCGTTCGTCTCGGAGTTGGTGAAGCGCGACAGCTGCACCGGCTTTCGCGGATCGGCGAGGCTGTAGACGACGATCGCACCCCCTGCACGCTCCGTGGCCACGACGAGCAGCGTTCCATCATCGCTCACGGCAACGTCGCCCAGGGTGGTCGCGTCGCTGACGCGAACAGAGTCGACGAGGCGCGGCACGTTGGCCGACACGTCCCAGATGTAGAACATGCTCGCGGCGGCGGCGGAGTTGCCCCACGTGGTCGTGTACGCCGTCGTGCCATTGACAGCGATCTCGGCGGTCGTGCGCGCTGGCTTGAAATCGCCGCGGCCTAGGGTCGGGATCACAACCGCTGCAGCCGGCGGAGTCGTCGGAGTGGTGGGCGAGACTGGAGTCGTGGGAGTGGTCGGCGTGACGCCAGGCTGCTGATCGGAGCCGCCGCATGCAGCGGCGAGCCCGAAGAGGGTGAACAGCAGGCGATGCAGCACGGTCGAGCGGCGTGTCATCGGAACGTGGGTGCAGGTGTGATTCATCTGGCGTTTCGTCGCGACGCGCGCGTACAGCGGCGTGGTCGCATCAGTGGTGGTGCGAGACAGGTGCGCCCTGACTCATCGTGCCGATGGG
>JAYUTY010000486.1:0-3163 GCA_043754875.1 Gemmatimonadota bacterium | reverse complement strand
AACAGCGCGAGGGCGTCCTGACCGGATTCGGCCTCGAGGATTGTGTAGCCCTGGCGCGCGAGGATGCGTCGTACCGAGACACGCACGGCGGGTTCGTCGTCCACGACGAGCAAGGTGTGCGATGCCGCAGGGCGCGGTGTGGAGATCGTCGCAATCGGTTCGAGCGTCGTCGCGTCGTCCTCGATGTGACGAGGGAGAAAGACGGTGAACGTCGTACCTTCACCCAGGCGCGTCGACACCGTGATCATGCCCTTCGCCTGCTGGACGATTGCATACGCGGTCGACAGCCCGAGCCCCGTACCGTGCCCCGGGTCCTTGGTCGTGAAGAACGGCTCGAACAGGAGTGGAAGCGCGCCCGCTTCGATTCCCACCCCGTTGTCCCGAACGCTCAGCCGGACGTAATCGCCCGAAGGCAGGCTCGGCGCGCCCGGTGCACCCGCGGCGACGCGCGCGTTGGCTGTCTCGATCGTGGCCGTTCCGCCACCGGGCATCGCGTCGTGCGCGTTGGAGAGAAGGTTGAGCAGCACCTGCTCCATCTGTCCCTCGTCCACGAGCACGAGCCAGAGGTCGTCGGCGAGCGCAAAGTGCATGTCGATGCCGGGGCCGACGTACCGCCGGAGCATCGCCGCCATCCCGCCGAGGACGCGGTTGACGTCGACCGCGCTGGCGCGCACGACGTGTGCACGGCTGAAGGTGAGCAGCTGACGAGTGAGCGCCGCGCCATTCCGCACGGATCGGTCGATCTCCTGGAGGTGCTGACGGTTGGGATCGTCCGGCGCGAGGCTGTCGAGCAGCAGTTCGGCGTTGCACCGCACGGCCGTGAGGAGATTGTTCATGTCGTGCGCGACTCCACCTGCCAATCGGCCCACGGCTTCGAGCTTCTGCTGATGGAGGAGTTGGGTCTCGAGTCGCCTGCTCTCGGTGATGTCGGTGGCGACCACGCCGAACGCGAAGAGCTGCTGCTGGTCGTCGCGCAGGGGAAAGCGCGAGACCAGATAGACTCGCTGCTCGCCATGGAAGAGATGGGTCTCTTCGCTCGTCACCGAGGTGCCGCTGGACAGCATGCTCGCGTCCAGCGCATCGACGGCGTGCGCGGCGTCGGCGGCGATGACCTCCGCTGCGCTCCGTCCGACGGCCATCGCCGGGTCCAGATCGTGAAGCGCGGCGAAGCCAGCGTTCACCATCAGGTAGCGACCCTGAAGGTCCTTCACGACGACGAACGCCGGAAGGTGATCGATCACTGCGCGCAGGAGGCGCCACCCGTCCTCTGCCGTGCGCGCGGAATCGCGGGTGGCCCGCAGCTGCGACTCGAGCTCCTCGTAGAGTGTGCGGAGCCGTCCTGTCATGACGTTGAACGACAGCGCGAGGCGCCCGATCTCGTCGCGCGTACGAACCGGGGCGGAAGCAGAGAAATCCCCATTCGCGACGGACTGCGCGGCGTCGGCGATCTCGCGCACCGGACGGGCGATCCGGCGCGCCACGAGTGTGAGCCCGAGCGCCAGCACGATCGCGCCGACCAGCCCGGTGTCGAAGATGACCCAGGCGAGCCGGCGCGCCGGCGCGAACGCCTCGCGAGTGTGCATCTCGGTGAACAGCGCGAGCTGGTGCTTGGGCATCCACTTGTAGACGCCGATCACCTCCTCCCCCGCGTAGTTGCGATAGACGCCATGACCACTGGCGCCGTTCACGGCGGCGTCGATCGTGAGCGTATGGACGCCGCGGGGAAAGCGGTCCTCGCCGTACCGCGTGCCTCGTACGAACTCGTGGAAGCGATCGACGAGATACGACTCCCCCGTGACGCCGAGTCCGGCCCGCTCCGAGATCACCTCGTAGACCTGGGCCAGATTGGCGTCGCCGGCGAGCACGCCGGCGAGCTGTCGCTTCTGATCGACGATCGGAAGCGCGATCGTGAGTGCGGGCCGGCCAGTGGTCGGGGAAGGGTAGATGTTCTGGACGACGAGATGCGTGCGCCCTTCGAGGAAGAATCGCTCGGTGACGCGGAAGTCGCCGACCAGTGACGAGTCGCTCGAGGCGATGATCCGACCTCCCATGCCGCTGAGGAGCGAGAGCGACGTCAGGGCATGATGCTCTCGCACTGCGCGGACGAGAAGCGCGTTCAGCGTGTCCGTGCGAGCGTCGTGCTCGCCGCGGCGCATGGCATCCGCCGCCTCGCGGACGAAGGGCAGGGCCTGGAGGAACTGGAGATCCTCCTGCTGCCTGACCACCCACCCGTCGAACTGGCGTTCGCGAATCGCAGTGGCGGCCTGCAGTCGCTCGAAGGCGGACGAGCGAAGGGCGTCGCGCGCTTCGACGAACGCAACCGCGGCGGCAATGGACGCGATCGCGAGGGCTGGGATGCAGAAGGCCAGCGCGAGCCTGGTCGAGAGGCGCGTTCGCCAGGCGCTGCCGAAGGAGGGCCACTCCGTCATCGAGCGAGTGCTCATGGGGCCACGACCCGCATCACCTGCATGCGCGTGCCATCGAAGCGCAGAACGACTGCCGGCACGTCGGGGTCCTGCTTGCCCGCGAAGCGAAGCGGACCGGTGACTCCGCGGAAGCCGGCGGTGGCGCTGAGCGCATCACGCAGCCGGGTCGCCTCCGTGGTGCCGGCGCGCTGCATCGCATCGAACAGGAGCCGGAAGGCATCGTACGTAGACGCCGCGGTGACCTTGGGCGCGTGGCCGGTGGCCGCAGAGAACCGCTGAACGAATGCGCGAGCCTCGGGCGCCGGCGACTCGGGATACCAATGCTGCGTCGTGTACAGCCCGCGCGCCGCCGGTATGCCGCTCATCACGCCGATGTCCACGAAATCCCCGAGAAGAAACGGCGCAGTGATCCCCGCGGCCCGCGCCTGCGTCATCTGCAGTGTGTCGTCGGGAAGCTCGTTCGGCAGCACCATGATGTCGGGCCTGGTGCGGGCGATTCGCGCGAGCGCCGCGCTGAAGTCGCTCGCCCGATCGCGAGTGTAGCCCTCGCGAGCCACGACAGTGCCTTGCTGGCGCGTGAACTCCGACGTGAATTGGTCGGCAAGCGAGCGGCTGTAGGGTGCCGACTCCTCGTAGAGGATCGCTGCGCGCCGGGCATGCAGCCCCTCCGCCGCCCAGCGAGCCATGACGACGGCCTGGAACGCATCCGTGTAGTTCACGCGAAAGACCCAGTGGCG
>JAYUTY010000485.1:0-3168 GCA_043754875.1 Gemmatimonadota bacterium | reverse complement strand
TGCGGGGCATGATGCCGAGGGGTGCGCCATAGACGAGAGCCGCAAGGTTGGGCCGTGCCGATACGTCGGGTTGAAGCAGCGCGCCGCTCGCAACCATTCCTCCGGCAGAAAGGCCGACGAAGCCGACGTGAGCCGAATCCAGTCGCCATTCGGTGGCGTGACGCCGAACCACCTTCAATGCTTGAATGCAATCGGCGATGGCAAACTGTGCCGCAGAGTCCATCTGCACGGCCGAGCGGCCAGGGGCATGATCGTCCAGGAGGCGATACTCGAGCACGAATGCAGCAATGCCGCGCCGCTGAAACCACCTCGCCACATTCTCGCCTTCCGCGCCGATGCTCACGCCAAGAGACGATCCTCCCGGCGCGATGATGACAGCGGATCCGCTCGAGGACACGGGGTGAGGCAGATAGGCCGTGAGGGTAGGCGTCACCACGCGAAAGGCGACCGTGCCGAATGGCGTGACCGCAGTTGTCGTTTCCCGTTGTGTCCAACGTTCGGAACCGGGAGCCACGTGCGGCCACACGCGAACGACCTGAGCGCTCCCGACGCGAACGAGGAGAATGGACGCCAACAGACTTATCCATGCTCGCATTTCACCCACCGCTATCTCGGCAGCTCGAACCGCATCGTGATGAGTCGTTCCGTCCCGAATTGAGTAGCGGTCACACGCCGATCGTCGCGCCAGACTTCGATCGTCACTCGCCGGTTGAGCGGCAGCTGGCACCACTGGAACATTCCGTCCGTATCCACTCGGCCGCCCTCAGCCATCGGAGAGCCGAACTCGTCGCGGATCGTAAACCGCGCATCGCTCACTGGGCGTCCGTCCGCCCCGACCACGCGGGCGAGCAGCCAGCCCTTGCCGGCCGCGAACGGCTCCTGACCGCAGCGACGGCCAAGGACCGACTCGGCCGACTCGACCAGGATACGGGCCTCGATGAGACTGTCGCGCGCGACCGTGAACCGCGTGGCGCTCGCGAGCGGAAGGTTCAGCGCCGCGAGCCGAGGATCACGGACAGACGCCACGTACGGCCCGGGCAACAGGTCGTTCAGCTCGACCATTCCTGACGCGTCCGTGGTGCCCTGTACGTCCGTGTCGAGGAGGACTACCCTGCTCGACGCAGCCGGATGTCCCTCACGGTCGACGACATGAAGCCGCACACTCCCCAGCGGTGCGCGCCAGCTGTAGCCGTCGGGCCAGCCGGCGCGCGCAATCTCGCCGCCGATCTCCTGCGCCCGCGGCCGTGATGCACCGGTCGCGAGCACGTCGCCGCTTCGAACGCGATTCACGCCGCTTGCATCGCCGCGCTGTCCGAGCAGGCGAAGCGACCACTGATCGACGATGACGACGCCGTTGGGCAGCTCGCGGAACGAGAGCCGTCCCTGCGGTACGAGCGCGCTCGTCTCACGATCGAGCCCCACGTAGCGAAAGGTGAGATCCTTCAGCGTCCGCGAGACGGTGTCGACCCAGAGCGTGCCGCGCATGTCGATCCGATTGTCGGCATCGTCGTCGGCCCGCTCGGCAGGCTCGAAGTGGAGTCCGACCTGGAGAGGCCGAGCAGCATCGGGCGACATGAACTGGAAGCAGTAGCTCTCAGCGAACTGCTCGTCGATCAGGTTTCCCGCGTCCGGCCCGAGATAGGTGTGCGAGCCAGTCGTGTCTTCCACGAAGCCGAGTCGATTGAACGCCGCCGCGCTTCGCGCTGGAGTGAAGCGCTCATCCGTGCCGCTGGTGGCTCGCGTGCGCACCGTCTGGCTCGCGACCCGGTCGCTCTCGCCGTCGAAGTGGCGCGCGTAGAGGAGACGCGTCATCGTCGCCGCGTTCTGGGATCGCGCGAGCACGGTCGCATAGAGGGCAGTGCGGACCTGTTGCAGCACGGCCAGCGCCCCCGCGCGATCCGGCCGCTTGGGACAGCTTGGCGGAACGGAGACGTGCAGCTCGTCGAGCACGATGGGGAAGGAGACCAGCGAGATCTCGATGGCCGCGACCGGGTCACCCAGCGCGAGCTCGTGTGGCCTGAAGCCCATCCGAAGCACGCGGACCCTGAGCCTTGCCGGTGTGCGCCGCGCCGGCGGAAACAGCTTGAAGTGCCCGAGCTGATCGGTCGTGCTCCGCGCCGCGGCCTTGCCGGATGGGTCGAGCAGCAGCACGACGGCGCCCGGTAACGGCAGCTGGCTCGCACTGTCGCGAACGGTGCCGCTCACCCGCTGCGCGCGCAGCACTCGCGCGCCCGCCGTCATGGCGATCAGCAGCAGGACGACAGCGTGCAGCACGCGTCGCCTGCCTCGAATCTCACCCATCAACTCCTCCAGAACTTCCTCTGGTGCGGCACGCCGCGCTCGGTGCAGTCTCACGGGGCCAAAGCTACGCTCCGGCCAATAGGACGCATCGGCACCGAGCTGGCAACCCCGCCTGCCCGGACGGTCGTTGTCACACCAGCGGCTCAGCGCCCAAAGGCGGCATTGTGCCACCACACAGCGCGACTGAGCAGACCGTCAGCCGCGAACTGCAGTGGGACGCTGACGACGAACGCCGCCGCACCGCCCAGCGCGAGGGACCGGGTAGAGCGAGTGAGCCCGCTTTCACCTCGGGCGCGAATGGCTGCTGATGCCACCATGAGGCCGCCGACGTCGGTCAGCACGGCGGCGATGCGTCGCGTGCGCATCGCGCGATCACCGAGCATACGCGCGGAATCACCCGAGAAGAGTGCGCCCGTGCCGCGCGGCCAGAAGAAGTTGAGGTTGCCGAGCTGCTGTCGCTCCGGTCCCTGCACGATCGCAAGTCCGTTCCAGACGGGCGCGATGCCGAGTGCGCAGCGCGCGTAGCTGCAGTCAGCGGAGGCTGGCGCGGGGCTGATCGGTAGCGTCGCTGACGGAGCGAGCGTCTGAGCGTGGAGCGTTGCCGAGGTTGTGCCGAGCAGCAGCGCGATGGCCAATCGAGTGAGGTTGATCATCGGGTCACGGGGGAACGTTGTATTGGATGTCTTCCGGCCGGATGGTCAGCTCCACATAGGCGAAGTCGCCCGCGGGCAGGTGCCAGACGGCGCGTCCTCCCGTGGGAACCTGTCGACCATCGACGTTCTGCCAGCCCGGGATGGGAGTGGACCAGCGGGCCCGGCGCACGCGCTTGGTCTTCGGGTCGCGCATGGATCGCACGTCGGTCTCGAA
>JAYUTY010000484.1:0-9281 GCA_043754875.1 Gemmatimonadota bacterium | reverse complement strand
GTTTGCCTTACTTCGCGAGGCCGCCACCGAGCTCTCGACATGGCGCGCGGACGACAACAACTTGGCACGCCCCACACCAGTTTGGGGATGCAGACCCCCGCTCAATATCGAGCCAGTGGGGACTACCTGCCTCGGTCGCTACGCTGAAAAGGTGACGCTCCGACCCGGACCTAGTTCGGGCACCCAGGCCATGCCTGCGGCCATCGACATGGAGGCGAACGAACCTCGCGCCTCGGCTGGCCGCGCTCGGAGTGCGGAGGGTGGGAGATACCTCTCGACCAAGTTGAGAATGGGACACGATGTTCCCTCCACTGGATGCTGCCCGGTCGAGGCCGCTGTTTTGCGGAAGATGGAGAGGGTCGAGCTCTTGTGGCGATCGCCCTCGAACATTCGAAGTCGACTGCGCATTAACATGAGTCGGCCATGAGATAATCGACGATCGAATTGAGAGATAAGGGACGAGCGACGAACGAATGATTGCGGTCACCAGCACACCAACCGTCTTGCCTGCCGCTGCATACCTCCTGCGATCACTCCTCACTGGATCGCAGCATGGATTGTTTCTCATCGCCGTGTTGATCGATGAATTGGCTCTCTGATCCCAATGCCTGGATAGGGCTGCTCACCCTCACCTCGCTCGAGATCGTTCTCGGGATCGACAATATCATCTTTATCTCGATCCTCGCCGGGAAGCTGCCAGCGAGCGATCAATCGAAGGCGCGGAAGCTCGGGTTGCTCGGCGCGTTCGTGACGCGGCTGCTGCTGCTCTTGAGCATCGCCTGGGTTGTGACGCTGATCAAACCGCTGTTCAAACTTCTCGGACATGGTGTGTCGGGACGCGACGTCATCCTCATCGTCGGCGGCCTGTTCCTGATAGGAAAGGCGACCTTCGAGATCCACGGAAAGCTCGAAGGCGAAGAGCACGGTGCAGGCGGCGCGGTCAAGGCAGCGCAGTCGCTGCTCAAGGTCGTTCTTCAGATCATGGTAGTGGACATCGTCTTCTCGCTCGACTCCGTGATCACGGCGATCGGCATGGTGGACGACGTCTCGCTCATGATCACTGCCAACGTCATTGCACTCGGCTTCATGCTCCTCTCCGCTGGAGCGGTGGGTCGCTTCGTCGAGCGTCACCCAACGGTCAAGATGCTCGCGCTTTCATTCCTGGTGCTGATCGGAACGAACCTCGTCGCGGAGGGCTTCGGTGTGCATGTGCCCAAGGGTTACACGTATTTCGCGATGGGATTCTCGGTGCTGGTGGAACTCTTGAATCTCAAGTTGCGCGGGAAATCGAAAGCTCCGCTGCATCTGAGGGAAACGGGGAGCCATATCTAGCCATGACTCGACGAGGCGCTACAAGCCAGGCCAGACCCAGGGCGCAGGGTCGGCGTAGACGGCGGGAAGATCCTCCGGGACCACGCTCTTCAGGGTGAGCGACGTTGCCATCGCGCGCCGTGCTTGCTGTCCATTCTGCCGTCCATCGGACCTGGTATGGGTCAGTCTTCAGTGCCTTGGTTGCAACAGAGATCGCCCGATCCGCCCATGAAATGCGGACGAGGTGTCCTGATACCGATCCTGCGTAAACTGCCTTATAAGTGTAGGGTGCCAACCGCGGGCCCACCGTCGCGTGGTACACGATTTGGTACACTCCAACCGTTCGACTTCATACCTCCGCGCGCCGCACCACGCCGCTGCTCTACTCGAAGGAGACTTTCCTTGCTGGTACCACGATCGAACTCACAATGCCGGGGTCGCGGGTTCGAGTTTCGCCCCTGCTGTTGGTAGAAATGTGAGCTTTCCCGGCGGCTGCTGTGAGCCCCGGTTGGTGAGACACTTTGGTTAGCCCTTCGGGCTTCCAGGGTTGATGGTGGTGCGGTACTGCCTCGGCGACTGATACCCGGGAGCCGAGTGGGGAGCGACGCCGGTGTAGTCGACGAGCCAATCCGCGATCTGCTCGAGCACGACCGCCGCCGCCGCCCGATCTGCGCCGGCGAGGTAATCGCGCCGGCGCGTGTTCACAAAGGCCTCGGCCATGCCGTTTGACTGCGGACTGGCCGCGGGCGGCGTGATCGGGACGAGGTTGAGTCGCTCCGCGGTGCAGATCGTGTCGAGCGCCGTGTACATGCTCTCCGTTGTCGGAGAGCCACTGGATCGGGACGTCGGGCCGTGCTCCTTCGCCGTAGCGCGCGGCGACTGCGTGCTGCATGAGCTGCTGGATGTCCCGGCCCGCCAGTGTGCGCGGGACCGCGACGACGGCAACGCATTCCCGGTCGTGACAGTCGAGCGCGAACGCTACCGGCACGATCTCGCCGTTCCAGCACGCGATCTCGAACCCATCGCTACACCAGCGTTCGTTCGACACCGCGCGACGAAGCTGTCCCGTGTGCGCCCGTCCGGTGCGCCGGCGTGTGGAGCGCGGGAGTTTCCAGCCGGTCAGCTCGAGGACACGCTGGATGCGCGTGAGATTATAGGTCGTGTCGAACTCCCGGTTCACGAGCGCCCGCCCGCGTCGCGCGCCGTACGAGGCCCGCGTGCGGATGATGGCGCGGACCTGGGCGGTGACTGCGGCGTCGTCGCGCCGCGTGTATCGTGCCCCACGAGGCTGACTGTCTCGGTAGGCACTCGACCGCCCAATCCCGAGCGTTCGACAGATCGGGGCCATCGTCCGCCCGGTCATCGCTTGGACACGCCGTAGTAGCTCGGTCTTTTTTTTACCTCCTCGCGCGCCGCCTGGAGGATGTCCACCTCCATCGTCTTCTTGCCGAGTGCGCGCTCTAGATCGCGGATGCGCTGCTGGGCCGCCCGCAGCTCACTCGCGGGCACGACGTCTTCGTTCGCGGCCACTGCGGTCTGACTCCCCCGCTCGCTGAGATGCTTCCAACGGCGCACCACCGAGGGTTCCACCGAGGGTTCCACCGCGAGCTCGCGGCTCAACTCCGCCAGCGTCAGCTCCTTCCGGGCGATGCGGGCCATCTGCTCCCGCTTGAAGTCGGCGTTGAAAATGCGCCGCCCGTCTGATCCGCGTCGTAGCGCCTCCATGTGCCCCCTCTCCTTTGAGAGATGAAGCTACGATTCTCAAAGGGCCCCGTCCAATTGGGGTTCACAGCACGGAACGACACGCTCTGGCGCGCCGACAACTTCAAGAGTTGGCGTGTGATCGCGACCGGTCCGATGCGGGCCATCCTCGAGCTGAACTACGATCCCTGGCGCGTCGGCAGCTCCACCATGTCCGAGGTCAAGCGCATCTCGATCGACGCGGGCCACAACGTCTACCGCCAGGAAAGCTTTTTCACGACGCCTGGCGGCGGCGATATCCCCTACGTCATCGGGCTGGTGAAGCGTCCAGGCATGACGGGAACGTTCAGCACGGCCAGCGCGTGGGCCTGGGTGAGCGGTTGGGGACCGGTCGCGCCCAAGAACGGTGGGGACGGTGAGCTCGGGACCGCCGTGCTGCTGTCCAGGCGCTCGCTGATCGACTGGAAGGAGCTCCCGGCCATTATCTCGCCGTCGCGCATGCCACGTCGGGGGCGACGGAGACGCACTACATTGGCCCAGCGTATCGAGACGCCGATCGTCGTCGCCGTGGAGCCCGGGCGCTGAGGAGTCCGGGCAATGAGTGCGAGGTCGGCCCCGCATGGCTCTTCCGCTGAGCCCGTCAGCTACCGTAGATTGGCCACACGGTGAAAGCCCTGCGCGGACAGGGCTTCGTCTGTGGACCCGGATGACGCCGCGCGCGTCGACCCGGTCTGCTGGATGCACTTTCGCTGACACGATACGTTCGGTCTCTCCCCACCAGTCACGTGAACATGAGCGAATCGCTTCCGCATCCGCAGGAGAAGGGCCTTGCTGCCAGTCTGCAAGGACAGACCGAGCCGAGGCGCCCCACACCGCTCCCGGAGCGACTGCAGATCCGGGAGCTGGCGGCGTCGCATCACGTCCAGGTTCAGGACGCAGTCACCAGAGGCCGGATTTCTGGTCAGGTCACGCTCGAGCAGATGGATGCGCTCAAGGATCTGGCCGATACGCTCGACCCGGACGATGCCAACGCATTTCTCAACATGTACACCGAGGAGCGTACGGCCACGGCGTTCCTGCTTCAGGAGTCGGCGCGACTCAAGGTCAAGGCACAACAGCGCGAGCGGATGGTGCACCTCTCCGTAGCCGTGGTCGTCGCGGTCGCCGTCATCATCGGCTTTCTCTACTGGTCCTGAGGTCGCTGGCGCGGCACGTCGGCCCGGCGATTCTGCTGCTCGTTGCCGCCTGTAGAACGTCATTCGCTCAGCCTCCCGCCGCATCGCGGCTGGCGGCGGAGCACATCGTGGACGCGCAGTACACCGGACGCGAGGGCGACCGTATCGACGGTGCCCTCGCGTACCGCTCGCTCGGTGCTGCGTGGAATGCCGCGCCGCCGAGGTCGGCGACACCGGTGCTCATCGAGATGCGGGCTGGGCGCTACCACGAGAAGCTCTCCATCGACAAGCCGAACATCTGGCTGTTCGGGGCCGGTCGGGAGCGGAGGGTCATCACGTTCGACGCATCCGCGGCTACCCCTGGACCCGCGGGCAAGCCGCTCGGCACGCGTGGCAGCTTCACGCTGCGTGTGACGGCGCCCGACTTTCGCGCCGAACATCTCACCATCGAGAACGCGTACGATTACGACGCGAACGCGCGTCGCCCCGAGAGCGATCCCGCCAGGATCCAGGACACGCAGGGCGTCGCGCTCGCCATGACGGACGGCAGCGATCGCGCGGTGCTGGAGGACGTCCGACTCGCCGGCCATCAGGACACCTTCTTCGCCGACGCTGGTCGGCAGTATCTCCATCACTGCCAGATCATCGGCAACGTGGACTTCATCTTCGGCGCCGGTCGCGCAGTCTTCGACGAGTGCGAGATCGTGTCGCTCGACCGTGGCAGCGCGACGAACAACGGGTACATCGTCGCGCCGAGCACGGACATCGCGCAGCCGTACGGCTTTCTCTTCGTCCAGAGCCGCCTCGTGAAAGGATTTCCGACGATGGCCGAGGGCACGGCGTCGCTCGGACGTCCCTGGCATCCCTTCGCCACACTCGAGGCCAATCCGGCCGCCGTCTTCGTCGACTGCTGGATGGACGACGACATCTCCGCCAAGGGATGGGAGCGCATGTCGGCGGTCGACGCACAGACGCAGGTGCGCTACTGGTACGAGCCGGCCAACACGAGATTCTACGAGTTTCGAAGCACCGGACCAGGCGCGCGCACGAGTACGACTCGGCGCGCGCTGAGCGACGGCGACGCGCGCAGCTACTCCATCGCGCGAGTGCTGGGCGGATGGATACCGAGGGTGAACCGATGATCGGTGCACGAGTGTTCGCCGCGAGCGTCGGGGGGCGTGCAAGGCTGCGTCGCACCGTCCGCTCCCTCGCGCGGATCGCGCCCGTCGTCTTCCTGCTGGCTGCGGCGCGGACAGTCGAGCCGACGGTCTTCATCGCCGGCGACTCGACCGCGGCGATGAAGCTCCCTGAGAAGCGGCCGGAGACGGGGTGGGGTGAAGAGCTACAATCGTGGTTCGAGAGCGGCACGGCCCGCGTCGACGACCGCGCGAAGAATGGGCGGAGCACGCGCACATTCATCTCGGAGGGGCTCTGGACCGCGCTGCTCAACGATCTGCATGCAGGCGACTACGTGGTGATCCAGTTCGGCCACAACGACGAGTCCAGGGAGGAGGTCGATCGCTACACTCCGCCCGCCGACTATCGGGCCAACCTCGTGCGCTTCGTGACCGACGTGCGCCAGAGGCGCGCAACGCCGATTCTCATGACGCCGGTGGTACGTCGTCACTTCGATGCAGCGGGCGTGTTCGCGGACACGCACGGCGAATACCCCGGCATCGTGCGTGACGTCGCAGCCGAGCTCCGCGTGCCGCTCGTGGACATGCATCGCGCGACAGAGGCGCTCGTCTCGCAGCTCGGGCCGGACAGCTCGCGAGCGCTGTACCTGCAGCTCGCGCCGGGCGCGAATCCGAACTATCCGTCGGGTGTGCAGGACAACACGCACTTCTCTCCCGTCGGTGCGCGCGCCGTCGCGCGAATGGTCGCCGAGGGTCTCCGCGCCCTCGATCTTCCGCTCGCGCGTCTGATCCGGTCAGCGGTGCCCTGAAGACGCGGCGCCGTCGATGAAGCGCGCGAGGTAGGGCGCCGTCCGGCTCTTCCTCACGCGCGCCACCTGCGACACCGGTCCGGACGCCACCACGTGGCCGCCCTCCTCGCCCGCGCCCGGGCCGATGTCGAGTACCCAGTCGCTGTTCGCGACCACCTGCATGTCGTGTTCTACCACGATCACCGTGTTCCCGGCGTCGACGAGTCCGTGGAGCTGCACGATCAACCGCTCGACGTCCGATGGATGAAGCCCGGTCGTCGGCTCGTCGAGCACGTAGAGCGAGTTGCCGCGCTGCACGCGCTGGAGCTCGGTCGCGAGCTTGATGCGCTGGGCCTCTCCGCCCGAGAGCTCGGTTGCCGGCTGCCCGAGCCGCAGGTAGCCGAGTCCCACCTCGCGAAGGGTGTCGAGCGCGCGACGCACGGGCACCTCGTCGGCGAAGAAGTCAGCCGCATCGTCCACCGTGAGTGCGAGCACGTCGGCGATGCTCTTCCCACGCACCGTGATCTCCAGCGTCTTCGCGTTATAGCGCGCGCCGTGGCAGGTGGGGCAGGGCGCGTACACGCTCGGCAGGAAGAGCAGCTCGACGCAGACGAATCCCTCCCCCTCGCACGTCTCGCAGCGTCCCTTCGCGACGTTGAACGAGAAGCGACCCGCGTCGTACCGTCGGGCGCGAGCCTGCTTCGTCGCGGCGAAGGTCCGGCGCACATGGTCGAACAGTCCTGTGTAGGTCGCGAGGTTCGAGCGTGGCGTCCGACCGATCGGCCGCTGATCCACGCGCACGAGCCGTGTGACGCCCTGCATGCCATCAGTGATCTGGCCGCCGCTCATCCCCTCGCCGACCTGTTCCAGCTCCTCCCCTTCGTCCACTTCGACGGGGAGCTCGTGACCAAGGTGGCGCGCGACCAGCTCGACGAGCGCCTGGCTCACGAGGCTGGACTTGCCGGAGCCGGACACTCCGGTCACGCTCGTGAGCACACCGAGCGGGAAGGCGACGTCGAGATGGTCGAGATTGTTGCGCGTCACGCCCGACAGTCGAAGCCACCCGGTCGGCGTGCGTGGCTCGCGCGCGGGCGGTGCATGCGCCGCGAACAGGTAGCGCCGCGTCTCCGACTCCGTGATCTGTGCGAGCCCTTCGGTCGGGCCGCTGTAGAGGATGCGGCCACCCTTCTCGCCGGCCGCCGGCCCAACGTCAACTATCCAGTCGGCACGGCGGATGACGTCGAGCTCGTGCTCCACGACGAAGAGCGAGTTGCCCGATGCCTTGAGCCGAGCGAGCGCGACCAGCAGCGCTTCGGTGTCCGCGGGATGCAGGCCGGCCGACGGCTCGTCGAGCACGTAGACCACACCGAACAGATTGGAGCGCACCTGCGTCGCCAGGCGCAGGCGCTGCAACTCGCCCGGTGAGAGGGTCGGGGTGCTTCGCTCGAGTGTGAGATAGCCGAGGCCGAGGTCCAGCAACACCGAGAGCCGGCCAGCGAGATCCTCCGCGATGCGCTGCGCGACGATCGCCTTCTCGGGATGGTCGGATCTCACGCGCGCAGCCTGGGAATCGGCGCCCTTCACGAACGGCTGCAGCAGCGTCGCCAGGCGTCCCATCGGCAGTCGCGACATCTCCGTGATGTCGAGGTCGGCGAACTTCACGGCGAGCGATTCGCGCTTGAGGCGCTTGCCATGGCACAGCGGGCACTCCGTGCTCACCATGAACTGCGCGACGCGCCGCTTCATCGCCGCACTCTGCGTGTTGGCGAACGTCTGCATCACGTGTCGCTTCGCGCTGGTGAAGGTGCCCTGGTAGCTGGGCTCCTCCTTCCGCTTCAACGCGCGCTGCGTCTCGGCTGGCGTGTAGCCGGCGTAGACGGGCACGCTCGGCTGCTCCTCGGTGAACAGCAGCCAGTCGCGGTCCTTGCGCGACAGCTCGCGCCACGGCCGGTCCACGTCGAAGCCGAGGGTGACCAGGATGTCGCGCTGGTTCTGCCCGCCCCATGCCGTCGGCCACGCGGCGATCGCGCGTTCGCGAATGGTCAGCGAGTCATCCGGTACCATCGACTTCTCGGTGACCTCGTAGATGCGACCGAGGCCATGACAGTCGGGGCAGGCGCCCTGCGGCGTGTTCGTGGAAAAGTCCTCCGCGTGCAGCATCGCCTGACCGCGTGGGTAGACGCCCGCCCGCGAGTAGAGCATCCGCAGCAGGTTGGAGAGCGTCGTCACGCTGCCGACAGAGGAGCGCGTCGTCGGCGACCCGCGCTGCTGTTGGAGCGCGACGGCGGGCGGCAGTCCGTCGATCTCGTCCACTTCGGGCACGGCCATCTGATGAAACAGCCGCCGTGCGTAGGGTGACACCGATTCCAGATAACGGCGCTGCGCCTCCGCGTACAGTGTCCCGAACGCGAGCGACGACTTGCCCGATCCCGAAACACCGGTGAAGACGACGAGCGCGTCTCTCGGGATGCTGAGGCTGACGTCCTTGAGGTTGTGCTCGCGCGCGCCGCGCACGTGCACGAAGCCGCCCGCGCCGTCTCGGCGCTCGGGTGGCCGCGGCGACCTGTTCTCTCTCATGGGTATCCCGATTTGGCGCCTCTGTGATGCTGCCGTGAAAGGCAGCGCTCTCGTACGCCAGCGAATTGCGATATCTGCGCCAGCGAGGACACGTGTTGACTCGGACTGCCACGACGTGAACATTGAGCGGCGCGCCCGCTGCACGCCGACGTCCTCAATCGCCTCGATGATGACCGAGCTCGCCCCCGCCATTCGCCCTGCCACGGCTGCCGACGGTGACCGGATCGAGCAGCTCCTCGGCGCGCTGCAACTTCCCATCGAAGGGATCGCGCCCCACCTCGCCAACTTCATCGTCGCCGAACGGGATGGGAAGCTGGTCGGCGTGATCGGCCTCGAACGCTACGGCGAGGAGGCGCTCCTGCGCTCGGCGGCGGTCGCCTCCGACGTCCAGCGGCTCGGCATCGGCAAGTCGCTCACCGAGCACGTGATCGGCGAAGCGGCTGCGAGTGGCATCGACACGCTCTTCCTGCTCACGACGACGGCGGAGCGCTTCTTCGCGCATTACGGCTTCGAGACCGTCTCACGGGCGGACGTGCCGGCCGCGGTACAGCGTTCGATCGAGTTCACGTCGTCGTGCCCGGCGTCGGCCACCG
>JAYUTY010000483.1:0-9321 GCA_043754875.1 Gemmatimonadota bacterium | reverse complement strand
GGAGCCGTGCGGATCTTCCCAGCGGTTGCCGCGCGATGCCTGCTCGTGCAGCGGCTTGGGGATCTGTCCGATCTCGCGCGATCCGGCGCCCTGCGCGTTGGGGCTGCCGTATGGCTCGTACGCGGCCTTGGGCTTCGGTCGGTCAGCCGACGTCATCGGTCGCGCGCTCGCCTGCGCGCTCGCCTGTGCACTCGCCTGCGCACTCTTCGCGGCGGCAACGCGCGTTGCGTCCTTGACGGCGCGCGCGCGCGTCGTCGCCTCGGTGCCGCGCACCATGCCGTCGCCGAGCGCGGTGGCGACGGCGGCATCGCTGGCCGCGGCATCGGCCGGCTTGGCGCGCAGCGCTTCGGCGGTCGCCTTGGCGGAGAAGCGATCGCTGAGTGTGGAGAGCGCGTCGGCCTGCTCGACGCTGAAGCCGAGCACACGCGCCGCATCGCGCACGGCGCTGCGACCGCGGTAGGTGATCTGCTCGCACACCATCGCGGCGTGATCGCGGCCGTAGCGCTCGTAGACGTACTGCAGCACACGCTCGCGCTCGCGGTGCGCGAAGTCGATGTCGATGTCTGGCGCCTCGGTGCGCTCCTCGCTGAGGAAGCGCTCGAAGAGAAGCTCGAGCTTGATCGGATCCACCGCGGTGATGCCGAGGCAGTAGCAGACGGCGGAGTTGGCGGCCGAGCCGCGCCCCTGGCAAAGGATCCCCTCGCGGCGTGCGAAGCGGACGATGTCCCAGACGATGAGGAAGTAGCCGGCGAGACCAAGCTTGCCGATGAGCGCGAGCTCGTGCGCGAGCTGCTTCTCGTGCGTGGCGCCGCGCGTGGCCGTACCTGGCGGTCCCCACCGCTCGTGCGCGCCCTGCTCGACGAGGCGCGCGAGATACTCGTCCGGGCTCACGCCGGCCGGCAGCATGAAGGCCGGCAGCGTCGGTCGCAGCTCCTGCAGCCGGAAAGCGCATCGCTCGGCGACAGCGAGTGTGGCGCGCACTCCCTCGGGGGCGTGACGCCAGCGTCGCGCGATCTGTGCGGCGCCCTTGAGATACCACTCGCCATTGGGGCGCAGCCGCGTGCCCATCTGGTCCAGCGGGCGCTTGTGGCGGATGGAGGCGAGGACGTCGTGCACGATGCGATCGCGCGCGCGGGCGTAGTGCACGTCGTTGGTCACGACCCACGGCACGTCGAGCGCACGGGCGACATCGATCAGCCGGCGCGACGTCTCGCGCTCTTCGGGGAGGCCATGGTCCCAGCACTCGATTGCAACGCGGCGCTCGAAGATGTCCATCAGAGTGGCAGCGGCGTCGCAGCTCGCGTCGACGTCACCTGCCGCGGCGAGCGACGCGACCCACCCACGCGGACAGCCGGTGAGGGCGAAGAGGCCGGACGCGTGGCTGGCGAGCTGGTCGAGTGAGATCGCAGGCTCGCCGCGTGCGCCGGCGCGGCGCCCGAGCGTGACGAGCGTGGAGAGGTTGGCGTAGCCCGCGGCTGATTCGGCGAGCACGGGCAGATGCGTGAGCAGCGGCGCTTCGCCCTCGCGCTCGGCGACAATCACCGTGAGCTCGGCACCGATGATCGCCGGAAGCTCGGCTTCACGCGCCGCGGTGGCGAAGCGCACCACGCCGCCGAGCTCGTCGTGGTCGGTGATGGCGAGCGCGGCGAGCTCGAGCTCGATCGCGCGCGAGACGAGACTCTCTGGCAGCGCGGCTCCATCGAGCAGCGAGAAACAGGAGTGACAGTGCAGCTCCGCGTACCGCATGGACTGCGTCACCGGCGGTGCCGTTCCTGCAGGGAGGGGAACACGCCATCTGGGGTCGGCGTTAGGTCGTCTGGCCGATCATTGGTCGGAGCACGGCGCACGCGCGCGTTACCGACAACACCTCTTCCCGCTCTCGGATTCATCGCATGCAGGGTCCAACTTCCACTCCCCCCCGCTCGCTCCGTCCGATCGACGCGCCCGACCTCGTAGAGAAGGCCGACGACCTCTCCACGGCGGAGCTCGACCGGCTGCCGTTCGGCATGATCCAGCTCGACGCGAGCGGCCGGATCCTCAAGTTCAACGCGGTGGAGTCGCGCCTCGCCTCGCTCGATCAGCAGCAGCAGATCGGCAAGCACTTCTTCACCGAGGTGGCGCCATGCACCAAGGTGCAGGCGTTCTACGGGCGGTTCAAAGAGGGAGTGCTGCAGGAGCATCTGGACACGACCTTCTCGTTTCATTTCGCCTTCAAGCAGAACCCACGCGACGTGACGGTGCGGCTGTTCTATTCGAAGCGCACACGGAGCGTGTGGGTGATGGTGAGCGATCGCGACGGCAACGCGATCGCGTAGCGCCGTTTGCGCCGTTGCGCCGTCTGGCATCTCGCGCCGTCTGGCATCTCGCGTAGTTCGGCATCTCGCGCCCTCTGGCATCTCGCGCCGTTCGGCATTTCGCGCCTCTTGGTAGTTCGCGCCCTTCAAGCAGTCCGCCCTTTCAATCGCCCCAGCCTTGTAGCGCCCACCTCTCCTCCGCCCGATCAAAAAAGAGCACCATCTCGCCCGCCAGACTCTCGCAGCGCCAGTAGTCGCGACGATAGCCGTCGTCCCACCAGTCGCCCGACAGCCGCTCCGGGCCGAGCGCGCGCGTGACGGCGATGCGGTGCCCGCGCCAGGTGACGGCGCGCGGCGTGTCGCCCTCGCACGCCACCTCCACGATCTCGGGCGGATCGAAGGCGCGATGCGCCATCGTCGTGGCGGGTGGTGCCGGCGGCGTGGCCACGACGCGCAGCGCCGGTGACGCAGCGGCCGACGTCGACATGGACGACATGGACGACATGGACGACATCGATGATGTAGATGATGTCGTCGTGGCCATCAGCCCTGGCGGTGAAACAGGGCGAGGCGGCGATGATGGCACGCCGCGCACCGCATCCATGCGTGGTGCCCGGTCGCGCGGCCCGACGCCGACGGTGACGTCGAGTGCGTCGCGCCACACCCCCGCGCGCTCCGGCCGGTGCGTGTCCTGCGCCTCGGCGCGCACGATCGCCCCCGTGCCCAGCTCGGCGCGCAGCCGCTCGAGCGCCGCGTCGGCGGCGCCGAGGTCGCGCCACGAAGTGGTGAGCAGGTCGCCCTGCTCGCCCGAGAGCGGCGCCGTGGCGACGATCGCCACGCGCACGGCGATCACCGGCGCGTCGAGCGGCCAGCTGTCGAGCAGGGCGCGACACCGCTCGAACAGCGGGAGCACGCGCGCGAGCGGCCGCGCGGTGCGCGCCTCGCGCGTGACCGTGTGCGCGGGGGCACGCGCGAGCGCGCCGCGTGCGTCGTCGAGCGTGAGGGTGATGGCCACGGCGGCCACGGCACGGCCGCGCGACACGAGCTCCGTCACGAGCCGGTCGAGCGCGGCGCGCACGAGGAAAAGTACGGGCTCCATCGTCGCGGTCGGAGTCGCGAGCTCCACGTCCACCATCGGCTGCGCCTCCACGCGAGCCAGCACGGGTCGGCGCGTGTCCTCGGCGCGCGCGAGGCGCCAGGCGCGCAGCCCGATGTCGCCCCAGCGGCGCTCGACGTCTTCGGCGGAGAGGGCGGCGAACAGCCCGACCGTGCGGAGGCCGAGGGCGTGGAGGGTGGCGCGGAGCTCCTCCTCCATGGGGACGAGGGCGAGCGGCGCGGCGGCGAGGTAGTGCGCGTCGCCGCCGGCGGGAACCACGTGCACCAGCGAGCGGTCGTCACCCGACGACTGGAAGGTGGCGCCGGCCCAGGTGGCGGCGCGCGCGGCGACGCACGAGCCGGCGAGCCCCACGCGCGGGCGCGGGTGCCAGCGGCGTGCGGCACGGAGGAGGGCGCGCGCAAGCTCTCGCTCCCCGCCGACCGCGTCGAAACCGGAGGCGCCCACCCACCAGAGACCGGGGGCGCCCTGGACCGGGGTGACCTGCGGGCTCGCGGTGAGCAGGTGAGCCGAGGCCTCGGTGATCGCCGCGGCGACGGCCGTGTCGTCCCACGGCAGCTCGACGAGCGCGGCGCAGAGCGCGTGGGCCTGGACCGGGCGCATGCCGGCGCGGATGCCGGCGCGCCCCGCCGCCGCGGAGACGGCCTGCAGCCGCTTGCCCGTGGCGTCGGTCAGCGCGATGGGCAGCTCATCCCAGTGCGCGGGCGCGGGCGACGGCGGTGCGGAGCTGTGGGCTGGGCGCTGGGGCGGTGGGGCGTCCGGCAGCGAGAGGGGCAGGAGCAGCTGCCCGCCCGGCGCGGGCATGGCGGCTTCCCCCCGCCGGGCCGCGCGCCACACCGCGCCGATCGGGAACCTCGGGATGCGCACACAGGCGACGCGCCACAGCGATTGCACAGCTCACCTCCACCGTCCGAAGCGTCCCTCCCTTCTCGACTCGCACGCTGATCGTGCGAATCGCGCTGTCACCGTTGGTACCGTTGATGCCGCTGGCTGCTCGTGCTCCGTGCTCGTCGGGTCGTCCGGGTCGTGGTCGTCGGCTGCCTGGCGCCGGTCGCTCGACGACGAGCCGCATCGCGCCGCCGAGCCCTGTGGCAGCTCCCGTGTGGTCGCCGAGGACGATGAAGGCGGCGTTGGACTCGCGGGCGAGGCGGGTGAGGCGAACGGCGGCGGAGCGGGTGAGGAGGGGGGCACCGTCGAGCACGACGAGGGCGAAGGCGCCGCTGCGCAGCAGGACGTCGGCGCACCAGGCGGCGCGCGTGGCGTCGTGCGGGCGGATCATCCAGACCCCCTCGGCGTCGCCCAGATGGGTCCAGTCGCGTGCGTCGAGCGTGCGCTGGGCGTCGATGTAGGCCACCCAGCCATGCGAGGCCACCGTGGCCTCCACGATGGCGCGAGTGAGTGTCGTCTTGCCGCTCCCGGTGGGTCCGACGATCTCGCTGAGCCGGCCGCGTGGTAGCCCGCCGCCCAGGAGCGCCGCGTCGAGCGCCGCGATCCCCGTGGGGAGCGCTGGCGCTGCGGGCGCGGTCGGCGGGAGGAGACGGACGAGCTCAGCGAGCGAAAGCGACATGATGCGGGAAACAGGAGCAGATATGATGCCGAGAACCGAACAAACACCGAAAGAAGCGGATACAGCCTGACGCAGGAGGCCTATCTTTGCAGGAGAGCAGCGAGCCCCCGTGGCGGCCCCAGCGCGGGGGGAGGTATTTACCGAAGGAATACCGAAACTGCAAGCGCTGCCCGGATGGCAGGGGCTGCCAAGGCGGAGAAAGCCAAGTGATGGAATCGAATAAGGAGACGCTACGACGTTGGCTGCCTGCCGCGCTGATGGGGATCATCGCGTTCGCGCTCGTGCTCGAGATCACCGAGCCGTTCGGCCCGGGGCTGGATCCGGACGCCCTGCAGTACATGGGCGCCGCCGAATCCGTCGCGGCGCATGCGAGCTATCGCGTGCCGATCGCGTTCTGGTCCGCCCGGGACAGCATGTCGCCGATGGTGCACTTTCCGCCGGGCTATGCCACTACGCTCGCGATCCCGGTGCGCCTGGGAATGGCGCCGACGCAGGGCGCGCGGCTCGTGCAGGCGGTTGCCGCGTGCGTGACGGTGACCGTACTCGTCCTGCTCGTGAGCGCGGCAACGACCACGGTGGCCGGTGTGGCACTCGCGCTGACGCTGTTCGCGATGACGGCGATGCACGAGGTGCACGTCTCGGTGTTGAGCGAGCCGCTCTTTCTCGCCTGCCTGACGCTGGTGCTGGCGGCGATGGCATTCGCACCCACGCGGCCATGGCGCGCCGGGATCCCGGCTGCGGTCGGTGTGATGACGCGCTATGCCGGCGTCGCGCTCGTGGGCGCGGCGGCGCTCTGGGCGCTGCTGGAGCATGGCAGCGTGCGCCAGCGGCTGCAGCGCGCCACTCGCGCTGTGCTGCCGGCGGTCCTGCTGCAGGGCACGTGGGTGATCCGGTCGCACTACGCCTCCACAGGGGAGCCGATCCGCAACTTCGCCCTCTACGGCAAGCTCGGTCCCACGCTGGCCGAGGGGGGCGAGACGCTCTCGGCCTGGCTCGTGCCCGACGCGGAGCGATGGGACAGTCCGATGCCGCATCACGGCGCCCTGGCGCTCGCGGCCGGCCTCGTGCTTGTGGCAGTCGTGCTCGCGGGGGCATGGCGAGCACGCATGCTGGCGCGCGACACATCGCTCGGCGAAGCAGCGCCATCGCCGGCGCTCGCCTGGCGCACCATGCGCGCGGCGTCGCTGCTCCTCGTCTGCTACCTCGGCATCATCGCGGTCTCACGCGTGGTCGCCGATCCGGGGATCCCGCTCGACGAGCGCATCCTCGCACCGGCACTGCTGCTCGCGATGACGCTCTCGGCGTTGGGAATCGCGAGCTGGTGGCGCGCGCCGGGCGGCAGCGCGCTCGCGCGTATCGCGCTCGCAGGCGCGCTGCTCGGCTGGTGGTACGCCGCGGGGAGCGTCACGCTGGGCGAGGCGCGCTACGTGCTCGAGTCGGGCTCCGATTTCGCGAACGAGAGCTGGCGCGAGAGCGAGACGCTCGCGTGGGCGCGCGAGCACGGAGCCGGCACGCCGCTGTTCAGCAACTGGCCCGCCCCTTTCTACTTCTACCTGCATCGCCCGACGCGGGAGCTGCCGCGCGTCAGCGACGCACGCACGCTGGCGAAGTTCGCCGACACGGTACGCGTGCGCGGCGGTCGAGTGCTGGTGTTCGACGTGCAGTCGCCGGAGTTCGCGCCGCAGGACTCGCTGCGTGCGACGCCGGGTCTGCGCGTGATCGCGCGCCTGCGCGACGGGATCGTGCTCGCGCCGCGCTGAACGGCGGCGAGTTGGTCACGCAATGCAGCGGGGGCGGCGTCCACATGGACACCGCCCCCGCTGCCGTTCACCCGTCGCCGCGAGCCTGTCATGCGACGTAGCTGATGCGTCGTGCTCCTGCGTCGTGCTCCTGCGTCGTGCTACTCCACTGCTGCCATTGCTGCCATTGCGGCCCTACTGCACTGTGATCGTGCGCAGCGTGCTGCCGCGGGCGACGAATGGAAAGAGTACGCTGGTCGTTGCGCCGGTGGCCGCGACCTGGAAGTACACCGTCCCCGTGCTCGAGGGCGCCGAGAAGGAGGCGGAGAACTGCACCACGCCATTCGTGTCGCGCGTGACGGTCGCTGGCACGGCCGTTCCCGAGAGATCCGCGCCCGCCGTGGACGACACGTACAGCGTACCGGTGGGCAGTGCGTCGCTGAACTGCCCGGCGAAGTCGTCGAACGACCAGGTGACGGTGACCGTGCTGTTCACGGTGGTCGTGGCGGGCGCCGAGATCGTCGCGACGTACGGCTTGAGGTCGATCAGGAGCACCGTGCTCGGACGTCCGCCGTTGGCCGCCACGCCCGTCGCCGCGCCGAGCAGCAGCGCGTAGCCGGCCGGTGCGGCGGGCAGGCGCGTTGCGTCTGCCGTCGTGAAGGCGCGCACGCGGTAGGTGCCGGCCGGCGGCGTGAGTGTCACGCGCGCGAGGCTGTCAGTGGCGCGAACGAGAGCCGTTGCCGAGCCACCGCCCGCGAACCCCGGCACGTCGTACGACGCGGTGGCCTGATCGCCCACCACACCGCCGCGAACTGTGGCGAAGATTCCAGAGTCGGATGGCACGAGCAGCCGCGCGACGGCGCTCTTCGTGCCGCTGGTGACGGTGATCGACACCGGCCCGATTCCGGTCGGCGTGACGAGCCCGTTGTCGTCGAGCAGCGCGACATCGACGTTGGACGACTGGTAGGTGAACTTGCGAGTGAGCACGTTGCCCGCGCTGTCCTTCGCGATCGCGACGAGCTGCTTGGCAGAGCGGAAGCGCAGCACCGAGTCGTACGGCGCGAGCGTGACGCTGGCGACCGGCACCGGCGCGACGACGATGGTGAGCGTGCCCCGCACCCCCTCGACGAGCGCGGTGATCGTGGCGGTTCCCGAGGTGAGCCCCGTCACGACGCCTGCGGGCGAGACGCTGGCGATCGTGGGAAGAGTGCTCGACCATGTCGTCGAGCGGACAGGCACCGCGCGATTGGCCGAGTCCTTCGCCGAGAGGGCGAGCTGCGTCGACGTGCCGATGTAGAGCGTGCCCGGAAGTGGCGTGATCGTGACCGTGGTGATCGAGGCATCGGTGACGACGATCGTCAGCCGGCCAGCGACGCCGTCCACCGTCGCGCTGATGGACGCGGTGCCCGGCGCGACGGCCTTCGCGACGCCGTCCGCCCCGATGTCGACGATGGACTTGTCGCTCGTGGCCCAGGCGAGGGTCTTGCCGGCGATCACGTCGCCACTCGAGGTGCGCGGCGAACCGACGAGGGTGGCCGTCGCGCCAGTGGACAGTGAGGTGGGACCGGTGATCACCACGCCGGCAACGACGGGCGCCGGCGGCTGTGTGGGTGGCGGCACGATGGGAGTAACGGGATCGCTCCCGCCGCATGCGGCGAGGACGACGGAGAGCGCCAGGACGACGAGCAGCGAACGACGAGGCTGAATCATGATGGCAGGGACCGGAGGAGCTCACGGTAGTTGCGCGCGGCGGCGAGGGAGGGGCCGTCGAGGAGTGCGCGCAACCATGAGCGGTAAGCAGGCAGCAATCGACGCGGCGTCGCGCAGCGCAAACGTCCGTGTTGCGGCGCGCCGAGTCAAGCGCGCTCGTGCACTCGGTCAGGCCGCGACGAACGCGCAGCCGGCGTTCTGCGCGATCGCGAGTCCGAAGATTCCCGACGGCACGGCCACGGCGCCCGGCAGCAGCCCCGCACGCAACTCGGCGTGCACCGCGGCTGCGTCGCGGCCACTCTTCGCGGCGAGTCGCCGCGCGAGGTGGCCCAGGGCGAAGTCGCAGACGAGGATGATCGCGCCGCGCGCCTGGAGCCCAGTGAGCGTGCGCGCCGCCTGCGCGGGGGTCGCGTCCGCGGGAAGCGCGCGATTCACGTTGCGCAGCGCCGGCTTGCCGGTCGCGGGATCGGTCACGCCGGCGTCCTCGCCGAGCGGATAGCGGCTCCAGAGCGGGTCGTCCAGCCCCATCGTCACGGCGCGCGTGCGAATGTTGAGCACCGCGCACGCCTGGCCGGGGTGCACGCCGAACACTTCGTCCACGTTGTCGAGAAAGCGCTCGGCGAGATCGAGACCGGCGTCGCTGGCGGGCATGTCGAACACGGCACGATAGCGGGCGGCGCGGATGCGCTCCATCCATCGGGTGTCCCACTCGCTCGATGCATCACCCGCTGCGACCAATTCTGGCAGCGCTGCGGCGTGCGCGGATTCGGGGGCGAGGAGCAGAGCGCCAGCGCCGGCAGCGACGACGGAGCCCACGAGGCCGGCACCAGCGCCATGCTGGAGAAAGGTGCGGCGAGAGAAGTGGCGAGGCTGCATGGGCGAGATCTCCTGCGGAAG